>JAULXA010000073.1:0-5974 GCA_032118875.1 Flavobacterium sp. | reverse complement strand
TTATCATTTGAAAATTTCGTTTTCGCTAACTTGTTGTTTTCTGGATTAATTGAAAAATGAATAGTAGTCGTAAAATCTGTTTTTTCTAAGTTGGTGTTTTCGAAAATGGATTTCGATAAATCACAAGAATCAAATTTTACGGAATTTAAGTTACAACTTGAAAAATCAACATCAATAATTTTTGAATTACTGAATTTTGAGTTTTTTAAATTCATTTTGAAAAAAGAACACACTTGCAAAACACAAGATTCAAATGAAACTTCAAATAGAAAATCGCTGCAATATTCAAATTGCATTCCTAAAAGTGTGCATTCTTGAAAGTAAACTTCTTTAAATGAAGTGTTGCTAATTGTTGGCGATTCGAAATTACAATTGATGAATTCACAATTTATAAATACACTTTTTGAAAGCGTAGTTTTACTAAAATTACAAGCTTCAAAAACACAAGTGTCATATTCAGCTGTTTCAAAGGTTTCGTTTGAATAAGTAACTTTATTGAAAGTGGAATCGATAATTAGTTTCATAACTATAAAAAAAAACTGCTTAAAAAAGCAGTTTAAATATTAATTTTCCTCGTTTGTTTTTCTTTCTTTAATCCATTCGTTCAAACGTTTACCATATTTAGATTTGGCAACTTTTGGACTTAATGTTTTATTTATCGTATCCAATAATTTTAAATTCGCATCAGGAATTTCGGTTAAAGCAATATATGGAGAAACTTCAGATTTCGGATTTACTAAAGCGAAATTAGCCGTGTATAAATATTTTCTGATAGTTAATTTATCACGTTTGTTATTAATTTCTTCAGTAATTGAAGGGTTTTTTGTAGCGTTATTTTTGATTTCTTTTTCCAATAAATCTAAATTCTCATCATTTAAATTTGATTTTATTTTTAAGTATTTTTCATATACTTTTTGATTTTCAGAACCAGAAATTTTGGCATTCGCATAAAATCCTTGTAAAGTAGTTTCAATTTTCATTTTACCTGGTTCAGCGAAAAAGTAAATGCTATTGTCAATAGATTCAGTTGTTCCACGATCTAAAGATAAATATAGCATTTGTGGTTCTTCAATTTGAAATTTGGTTTCAAAATCAGAATCACCAGAAATAATGATACTATCAATAATCACTAAATTCGTATCTTTAAGTTGTTGAATGTATAATTTACCTTGTTTTAAACCTTCAACATTTCCTGTTAATTCAACATTTCCAGTTTTATTGTCCGATTTGCTACAAGCAAAAAGTAAAACTAAAGTTGCTAATGCAATAAATTTCTTCATTTATGTATGTTTCATTTTAATGAACTGCAAAGAAAATAAAAAAATCCTCAAATTAATAGTAATTTGAGGATTTTATATAAAAGATTCTTCCTTTGTCAGAATCACAAAAAAATAAGAATTAGCCTTTTAACCAAGCATTTTTAACTCCTTCTTTTGATTTGTCAGAAGCTATAAATCCTGATTTTTCTTCTTTTGGTAAGTTAACTTTCCCTTTTAAAACGATATCTTTTCCGTCTCTATTTACGATAACAGAAATAGCATCTCCATCTTTCCAAGTTTCACTTGTTGAAATTAAATCGTAAATATTTTCTAAGTTGTATTCTTTATCGTTAAATGCTTTTAAAACATCGTTGCCTTTAATTCCTAGGCTAGTCATAAAAATATTATTGCTAACATCTTCTAAAGCTTTGATTTGTTTAGTGCTAGGACTAATTGTTACTAAAGGAGTTCTTCCATCTTTTAAAAATGGATTTCCAGAAATTAATGTTTTTGCTTTGGTAACACCCATTTTTGCGAAATACTCATCATAAGGAATTGGTGTTTCACCAGCTACATATTTATTTAAAAACTCACCAATTTGAGGATAGGTTATTCTTGTAATAGTTCCGAATAAATCTTCATCATTAAATGGTTTGTTACTACCGAATTCGTTAGATAAATCTTGCATTAAACTTAAAATCCCTCTTTGTCCATTGCTTAATTCTCTCATTTGGATATCAATACACATTGCAATTAAAGCTCCTTTTTGATACACATTTAAGTATTGGTCTTTGTAAGGTTGTTGTAAAACGTTTTTACTCATTTTAGTAAAACTCATTTTGTCATTCATGTTGTTTGCTTCTTCAATTTTACCAGCCATTCTTTTATAGAAATCTTCTTCAGAAATTAACCCTTGATTCACTTGGAATAAGTTAGCGAAATATTCTGTAATTCCTTCATACATCCATAAATGTTCAGACATTTGAGGTTTGTTGAAATCGAAATAATGAATTTCTCTTGAATGCACACTTAAAGGCGTTACAATATGGAAAAATTCGTGAGAAATTACATCTTTTAATTGTTCTTTTAACGCTTCTAAAGGCATCATTTCTGGCATAACCATAGTGGTAGAAGTCATGTGTTCTAATGCACCAAAACCTTTTGCGTCTTTAGCTTTCATGTCAGATAAATACAATAAAACAGTGTATTTTTTGTTGGCATTAAATTTTCCTAAGAATTTTTTTTGCGCACGCATAAATTTTTCTGTTTCCTCAGTTAAATCAGCCGCTTTAAATTTGCCTGTTGGCGAATAAACACTAATTACAATGTCCATTCCTTCTACATTAAATTGAGTATAATCTGGTTTAGAATACATCATTGGATGATCAACCAATTCTCCATATCTTGAAGCATTGAAAACGTCAACTTCATTACTTGGATTGGTATCTACTAAAGAAGTTGCTCCCCATAAAGTTGCTGGGTGTTTTACTTCAACAGTATATGGAATTTCAGATTTTCCTTCAAAATAACCTACGAAACCATGTGTGTTTAACATGAAGTTTTCACCCGCTTTGATGTTAGTTCCTGCTGGTGAGAAAATATCTTCACTTTCACCAAAACCTGCTCCACCTTCTGTGTCGTAAGTGTCATTTACATTGTACGTTACTTTTGCTAATTTAGTTGCGTCATATATGGTATATGAATTCTCATCCATTTTTGCAATTTTCAAAGGATTTCCTTTTGCATCAAATGCTTTTACATTTTCTACAAATCTTCCATAATTATCTTCAGAATATGTTCCAGGAACAATTTTAGGAATATTAAAAGTGGTAGTTTCTGTTGTAATTGTTGGATTTGTAATTGTAACTTTTACTTTGTCGTCTATTACATTTACTAAATCGATACTTACGGCAACATTATTTTTTGTTGAATTTGCTGCAGAAGTAACATTGGAAGTTTTACAACTCATTAAGAATATTGCACAACTTAGTGTGATTAATACTTTTTTCATTTTTGATTATTTATTTTTTAATTGATAATTGATTAGTGTACCGTTATTTGAAATTGTTACAAAAAAAAGTCCCGAAAATATTTTCGGGACTTTTTTAATCTAATTTATTTTTAAAATAGTATTTACTATCTAAATCGTCAATGTCATCTTCTAGGCCATTTGGTTTAAACGTTTTTGGCTTTGGTTTTCCTGCAGCAGCTTTCTTTTTCCAAAGTTCAAAATTGTCTTTGGAAAGTTTTTTACGCATGATTTCAGTAACCTCACTTTCAGTTAGGCCAAATTCTTCTTTGATTACTTCAAAAGGTTTCTTTTCCTCTTGAGCCATGCTAATTACGCGTTCTGTTTCTTCGTAACTTAGTTCAATCTTTTTACTTTTTCTCATTAGTGAAAAGCATAATTTATGGGTTATAATTTTTTAATATCAAATGATAGACCAATATTAATAAAAAAAAATATTTTGTAGCAAAAAAATATGTGTTTTTTTAAATAATTTTTCGAAAAGTCAGATTTATCCTTGGGTTTTTAGGTTTTGATGCTTTCGGAATTTGATGTTTATAATGAATTTGAGCCCCATTTTTCATCACTAATAAACTACCGTGTTGTAAAATTATAGATTGTTTCGCATCTTTATTCGTGTTGTGTTTGATTTGAAAAACGCGTTCTTCACCAAAACTTAATGAAGCAATTATGGGATCTCTGCCTAATTCCTTTTCATTATCGGCATGCCAACCATTACTGTCTTTTTCGTTCCGATATAAATTCAGTAAGACTGTTGTGAAATTTTCATTTATAGTATTTTCAATTTCCTCTTTTATGAATGTCAATGTACTGTTAAACGGTTGTGGATGCATCACAATGTTAGAATAACCATATGATTTTCCGTCATTTCCATACAAAGAAGTTAGTCGAGGTTGCAAAATTTTCTTACCGAAAATGGTAATTTCATCGTGTTGCCAAGGTGTTTCATTTAGTAAAATTTCGAAAAATAAATCGGCTTTTTCTTTCGATAAAAAATTCGGATAATAAATAAACTCGGCATCGGGTAAATTCAAATGTATAGGTTCTTCGGGAAATAAATTAAACATAAAAAAAGCGATGAAAGTTTCACCGCTAATTTATTTATTATTTGTTAGATTATGATTTATCTTGAAGTAAATTTTTATAAATAAAACCAGCAACAATGGCTCCTAAAATGGGTGCTGCCCAAAATAACCAAACTTGAGAAAGTGGTTCTCCTCCAGTAAATACTGCTTGAGATAAAGAACGCGCTGGGTTTACAGAGGTATTTGTAATTGGAATACTTATTAAATGAATTAATGTTAAGCCTAAACCAATAGCAACTCCTGCGAATTTTCCGTTAGCCAATTTGTCTGTTGCACCTAAAATAATCAATAAGAAAAATAAAGTTAGTACGAACTCAGCCGTGAAAGCAGCCGTCATAGAATAACCTTGAGGTGAAAAAGCATCAAAACCATTAGAAGCAAACGCACCAGCCTTAGTGTTGTCAATTGCAAAACCATCTTTTCCAGATAAAATAAAGAATAATGTTCCTGCTGCGGCAATAGCGCCCACACATTGTGAAAGGATATAAGGTAAAATGTCTTTGGCTTCAAATCTTCCGCCAGCCCATAAACCTAAAGTTACAGCTGGATTAAAATGCCCACCAGAAATATGACCAACGGCATAAGCCATAGTCAAAACTGTTAATCCAAATGCCAATGAAACACCTGCGAAACCAATGCCTAAATCGGGAATTCCGGCTGCAAATAAGGCGCTACCGCAACCTCCAAAAACAAGCCAATACGTTCCGAAAAATTCTGCTAATAATTTTCTCATAGTAAATAGTTTAATTTTACAAAAAATGTAAAATGGTTAGTATTACTAAAATACTTAAAAAAATAACTAGGTAAAATTCTTTGATAGTAAACTTATTAACAAGAAAAATTAGATTTTCTTTTTAGAAAAGTTAATGTTCATGATAACAATGGCCAATATAATTAACAAAATACCCATCCATTGCCAGATTACTACTTCTTCCTTTAAAATTAAATAGGCCATCATTACTGAAACAGGTAATTCTAATGAAGCTACAATACTTCCTAATCCTAAACCCGTTTTTGGGAATCCAGCGTTTAGTAACATTGGTGGAATTATAGTTCCGAAAAGTGCTAAAAATAAGCCGTAATTTTTGAAAATTTCAAAATTTAAATTTCCAACTTGAGTAAATGCTGAAAAAACAAATACAATAACAGCGCCACCTAAAAGCATATATAAACTTCTTTGTGCGGAAGAAATGCCTAATGCGACTTTGTTAGCTGTAAACATAGTTGTAGTGAACGAAGCTGCGGCTAAAATTCCCCAGAAAATTCCTCTCCAGTCCAATTCTATATTAAATTCATATAATCTTGTAGCTAAGAAAGTTCCAAAAAGCACAATAAGAACTGAAACTATTTTTTGTGTAGAAGGTAATTTTTTATCTAAAAACCATTCTAATAAAACACCCATCCAAACGGTTTGCATCAATAAAACAATAGCAATGGAAACATTAATATATCGTACACATAAATAGTAAAATACACTTGTCATTCCTAATGAAGTACCAGCAATCATTAATTGAGTAATGTTTTTAGCGCTGGCTTGAACTGCTTTTTCTTTGTTGTTGAATTTTTGAATTAAATTAATGATTAGCACGCCAATTATTCCA
>JAULXA010000072.1:0-2602 GCA_032118875.1 Flavobacterium sp. | reverse complement strand
TAATACTGTTTTCAATATATATAATTTTTCTGTGTTTTGTTTTTCGGTTCGCTCTGCCAAACTGACCGCTAACTTCTTAAGTTTTTATCCGCAATTTACAGAAGCGTTGGCAAACTAGCAAGTTTTTCTGTTGAGGGGAGGGTAAAATGCGGATAAAAATGAGTTGGGGTAAGCCGACTTACCGCCAATTTGTTACGCTATGGGTAAGCAATGTTTTTGCTTTGCTATTTTGGAATAGTTTTTCGTTGTTGTTTTTAATTTTTTGACAAGCTTGTTGGTTCATTTAGTTTCATAATTTAAAATTACGCATGATAATCCCCTTAATGATAAAATCAATATTAATTAGTTTTAGGAAGTAAAGAACGAGTGTTTTAATTTTCAGTTAAGTCGGTGCTTTTTTTCCTTTAAAGTTTTCATGTTGTATCATATTTCCACTTTTACAATGCGAACATTTTAATAAATCAACTCCAGTAGTAATTTTTAAAACTTCGTACCAAGGCAATTCTAGAAACATTGATTTACCTGCCTTTTTAGCCATTACTCTTTTACATTGTTGTAAAATTGTTTTTCTGTTTCTAGCAGAAAACATACCGTAGTACCTTATTTTACAATACCTGGGAGGTAACACATGCAAAAGAAATCTTCTAATAAATTCGGTGTGATTTAAATTCATCAACTTTCTTTTTCCACCATCTTTGTAATCCTTCCATTCAAAAAAAATGGTTTCATTGCTAATGCTTTTGATACGATGGTTTGTAATGGCAATACGATGCGAATAATTACCAAGATACTTAATAATGCTTGCTGAATTTTTCATCGAATCTTTTGAATACACAACCCAATCTTTTTTATACATCAGCGAAAGCAAAGAGTTGAAATTTCCAATTTGTGCTAAGGGCTTTATTTCTCCTTCAAACTTTAATTCGCCATTTAGGAAGGCGTTTTTTAAGGCTGCCAAAAATTTTCCACGAAACATTTTAGAAATTACTTTAACATGCACAAAAAAATTCTTCTTGCAATTTTTCCAGTAACCATAATTAGTAGCTTGTCCTAGTTTAGCATTTACATCGCACCAACCTCCCGCAGGCACAAGCGTGTGAAGGTGTGGATGATCCATTAGATTTTGCCCCCAAGTATGCAACACTGCAACCAAGCCACTTAGTGCTCCTAAATGCTTTTTATCTTTTGCAAGTGATAGTATGGTTTCAGAAGCAGAATGAAAAAGTATATCATAAAGAATTTTTTGATTAACAAGACAAAGCCTATTAAGTTCTGATGGAATTGTAAAAACGATATGAAAATATTTTACTGGTAAAAGACTACTGGCTAATTTATCTACCCATTTTTCTTTATTGAGATTTTGACACTTTGGGCAATGTCTGTTTCTGCAAGAGTTGTAGGATATGCGCCTGTGTTCGCAACTATCACACACATCTATATGCCCACCTAAACGAGCGGTACGACAGGCCTCAATAGCAAACATTACTTTGCGCTGCTGCAACGGAAGTTTATATTTTTTCCTATACTTATCTCCAAACAAATAGAACACATCGGCCAGTTCCACTTTATGTGAAGCTGGTTTTGATTTCATTTTATTAAGAATTAAATATTATAAAAAATCGAGTGGACTCTTTATTTTGTCGATAGTATATTGCTGAACATGCAAGTAAATACTTGTTGTTCTTAAAGATTTGTGTCCTAGTAGTTGTTGTATAATAGGCAGCGATGTTCCTTGCTCCATAAGATGTGTAGCAAAACTATGGCGCAATACATGAATGCTTACTGTTTTATTAAGCTTTGCATTTTTACACGCTTTCCTAAATACCGACTGAACTGATTCAGCCGATATTTGCTCTGCCATTTGACTTGGAAACAAAAAATCTTTTGGGTGATATAGGTCATAATACGTTCGTAATAAACCGAGTAAAACAGGTGATAATACAGCATATCTATCTTTAGCACCTTTAGCTTGCCTTATTCTAATTTGCATTCTGCTTGAATCAATATCTTGAATCTTTAATGTGATTGCCTCACCAACACGTAAGCCTGCAGAATATATTAATGTTAATATGGTTTTGTGTTTGATGTTTTTAACCTCATTTAAAATTGCCTTAACTTCTTCTTTTGATAGAACAACTGGTAGTTTCTTTTCTCTTTTTATTCTTGGAATTGAAATAGAATCCCATTCTTTTTTAATTACCTGAACGAATAAAATTTTTAAAGCACTTATACATTGATTAATGTAGGAAGTACTCAGCTTTTTTTCTACAATGCAGTGTTGCAGATAATCCCTAATTTGCTGATCGCTTAATAAATCAGGTGAAGTGTTGTAAAATTTTGAAAGTGCAATTAAACAATCAACGTAAGATTGAATTGAGTTTTCACTGTAACCTTTCAGCTGCATTTGCTGAATAAATTGTGTTCTAATTGTTGTCATAATAGTATGTTTAAGTTTTACATACTACTAATATCAAAATTTAAATTCTTTTGAGTTTCTCAACTACCGACTTTAGGAGGTTTAGTCCAACGGTTTGCAAGCAGGCACAGTTTGCAGTTTGAAACAGTGTCTACCGAAATGTTTGTTTAAAGATACTAATATTTG
>JAULXA010000071.1:0-6430 GCA_032118875.1 Flavobacterium sp. | reverse complement strand
GCCGCAATTGAGGAATCTTTTAGAGAATTTGCAAATAAAGTACCCGCTGAAAATTTATTTATCATTAAAGGTTTGCCTTTAGAAGGAAATACCATTGCAGTAAATGTTGGTGCCGATTATGTAGCTCAAAATATTAGAATTGAAAATGGTTTTTATGTTTTTGATGTAAAAACGGCAACGGAATTAATCGAAAATATAAAATTCGGTTTACCAGGACATCATAATTTAACGAATGCGTTATTGGCTTTTGCTATGGCGAAATCGTATGGAGTGGAAAACGAAAAAATCAAAAAGGCATTGGCTACTTTTAAAGGGGTTCGTCGCCGTTTTTCATTCCAAATCAGAGAAGAAAATTTAGTGTATATTGATGATTATGCACATCATCCAACAGAAATAAATGCCGTGCATCAAGCGGTTCGAGAATTGTACCCGAACAAAAAAATAATCGCTTGTTTTCAACCGCATTTATTCAGTAGAACAAAAGATTTTATTGATGGTTTTGCCGAAAGTTTATCAAAATTTGACGAGATACTTTTATTAGAAATTTATCCAGCTCGTGAATTGCCAATGGAAGGTGTAAATTCAACTTGGTTGTTAAGTAAAATAAAAAATAAAAATAAGCGTTTGGTAACAAAAGAAGAGTTATTAACAAGCTTTAAGATTTCTGACGCAAATGTGTTTGTAACCATCGGTGCAGGTGATATTGGAGAAATAGTGAAAGACATAAAAAAAGTACTAAATGAAAAAGTTTAGTTGGCAAAATATTCGGCTCGTATTGATGCTTTTCTTAGTGGTCTTTTTGTTTTCTTTTACACAAAGCAGAAACGAAAACAGGAAGATAACAAAGGTGCAAGTTGAATTTCAGGGCGATAACAAAATGTTTTTAACAAATGAAATGGTTAATAACTTGTTAATACAAAATTTGGGAGGCACTTCTTCAATCCAAAAAGAAAAAGTAGATTTGAAAGATTTGGAAAGTGTCTTAAAAAGACAGCCTTTTATCGAAAACGCAGAGGTTTTTACCTCGGAAGACGGAGTGTTAATAACTAAAGTTTTGCAGAAGTCCCCAATTGCAAGAATAGTTAATAAAAGCCGTAATTTTTACGTAGATAAAAACGGCAGTATTTTTCAATTGTCAAATAATTTTTCGTCAAGAGTTCCTATTGTTCAAGGAAATATTGAGGGAGAATTCAAAAAAGGTTTCATCGAAACTTTTAGCGCTATTGAAAAAGATGATTTTTTAAAAAAGAATATCATCGCAATCACAATTCAAAAAAACGGAAGTATGACAATGCTTTCTAGAGAATATGATTACGAAATAAATTTTGGCAAACCCGTTTCAGTTGATAAAAAGTTTAAAAATTACAAAGCTTTTTATCAATACGCGTCGAAAGACTCGTTAATTGGGAAGTACAAATCAATAAATTTAATTTTCACACAGCAGGTAGTGTGTTCAAAATAAAGAATAGATGATGAACAAAGAAAGTATTGGAGTAGGATTAGACATTGGTACAACTAAGATTGTAGCAATGATCGGAAAGAAAAATGAGTACGGGAAATTAGAAATCCTTGGTGTAGGGAAATCTAAGAGTTTGGGCGTGCATAGAGGTGTGGTAAATAATATCACGCAAACTATTCAATCTATTCAACAAGCAATTTTAGAAGCAGAAAATAATTCAGGTTACAAAATAAATGATGTAGTAGTTGGTATTGCCGGACAACACATTCGTAGCATTCAACACAGCGATTACATCAGCAGAAAAAATCCAGAAGAAGTAATTGGAGATTACGATATTGAACAATTGACTTGTCAAGTTCAAAATTTATCAATGCTTCCTGGAGAAGAAATTATTCACGCCTTACCACAAGAATTTAAAATTGACGGGCAATCGGAAATTTTAGAACCAGTTGGTATGTATGGAGCAAGAGTAGAATCTAGTTTTCATATTGTAGTTGGACAAGCAGCGTCTATCAGAAATTTAGGTCGTTGTGTAAAAAATGCAGGATTAGAATTAACCGGATTAACATTAGAACCATTAGCTTCTTCGGATGCGGTTTTAAGTGAAGAAGAAAAAGAAGCTGGAGTAGCGCTTATCGATATCGGTGGTGGTACGACAGATTTAGCGGTGTTTAAAAACGGAGTCATTCGTCATACTGCAGTAATTCCTTTCGGTGGAAACGTAATTACTGAAGACATAAAAGAAGGTTGTTCAATTATTGAAAAACAAGCCGAATTATTAAAAACACGTTTCGGATCAGCTTGGCCTGGTGAAAATAAAGACAATGAAATTGTTTCTATTCCTGGATTAAGAGGTCGTGAACCAAAAGAAATTTCGTTAAAAAACTTATCGAAAATTATTCACGCAAGAGTAGTGGAAATTATCGAGCAAGTGTATGCTGAAATTAAATTATACGGACACGACGAGTCGAAGAAAAAATTAATTGCAGGAATTGTTTTAACAGGTGGTGGTTCGCAACTACAACATATTAAACAATTAGTAGAATATATTACAGGAATGGATACCAGAATTGGTTATCCAAACGAGCATTTAGCAGGAAATTCTAGCGAAGAATTATCAAGTCCGTTGTACGCAACATCTGTAGGTTTAGTAATGGAAAGTTTACGTAATCAAACGAACAGTGCGACACCGTTTATTGAAATGAAAACACCAGAACCTGTTGTAGTAATTGCTCCAGAACCAGTTATTGAAAATGTGGTGGAAGATATTGTAGAAGATGTAAAACCAACACCAACAGCTTCAAAAGAAACACAAGAAAGAAAAAAGAAATACGACTTTAATAACCTTTTAGGGAAAATTAAAGAGTTTTTAGATAATGTAGAATAAGTGTTATTAGTAGCAAGTAACACAAAATAAAAAAAAGCCAAATATATGGAGAGCAACAACGAATTTGGAAACATTACTTTTGATTTGCCAAAAAATCAATCAAACGTAATAAAAGTTATTGGAGTTGGAGGCGGCGGAAGCAATGCCATCAACCACATGTTTAGACAAGGAATTGCAGGAGTAGACTTCGTAGTTTGTAATACTGATTCTCAGGCATTACAAACAAGCCCTGTGCCAAACAAAATTCAGTTAGGTGTGAATCTTACTGAAGGATTAGGTGCGGGAGCAAAACCAGAAGTCGGACAACAAGCCGCTTTAGAAAGTATCGAGGAAATTGAAAAAATGCTTGATGCGAATACTAAAATGGTCTTTATTACTGCCGGAATGGGTGGTGGTACAGGAACTGGTGCTGCGCCAGTAATTGCACAATTAGCTAAAGAAAGAGGGATTTTAACAGTAGGTATTGTTACTATCCCATTTCAGTTCGAAGGAAAAAATCGTTCAGAACAAGCTATGGAAGGTGTGGAAAGACTAAGAAAACAAGTGGATTCATTAATTGTTATTAACAATAACAAATTAAGAGAAGTGTACGGAAATCTTGGTTTTAAAGCAGGTTTCTCTAAGGCCGATGAAGTGTTAGCTACAGCTTCAAAAGGTATTGCGGAAGTGATTACCAATCACTTAACCATGAATATCGACCTTAAAGATGCGAAAACAGTTTTAAGTGATAGTGGAACAGCTATCATGGGATCTTTTGTTGCTTCAGGTGCGGATAGAGCTAAAGTTGCTATCCAATCTGCATTAGATTCTCCATTATTAAATGATAATAAAATTACTGGTGCTAAAAACGTGTTGTTGCTTATTACGTTTGGTTCAGATGAGATTACTATCGATGAAATTAGTGAAATTAACGAATACATTCAAAACGAAGCAGGTCACAACGCCAACATCATTATGGGTATTGGTGAAGATGACAAGTTAGAAGAATCTATTTCGGTAACTGTTATTGCTACAGGATTCAACATAGAACAACAAAAAGAAATTATCAATGCAGAACCTCAAAAGATTATTCATTCTTTAGATGGCGAGCAAAAAATTCAACATAATTTAACGCCAAATGCAGTTTCAACTCCAGTTGTTTCTGTTAATGAGCCAATTGTGAATACTGTAACTTTTGAAGCAGAAGCACCAAAGGAAGTGGTAGCTGAAACAGCAGCAAAAATTGTTTTTGAATTAAATGATTTTGAAGTAGAACAAACACCAATTGTTCAAGCGCCTGTTTCAGATTTAATAGAAACGTCAGAATTTATTAAAAATTTAGATGTGTTTTTTGAAAACGTTTCGGAACAAGTTAAACAACCAGTTGCAGTAGTGGAACAACCTACTTTCACAGTAGAAACTCCAGTTCAAACAATTCAACACATTGAACCAATTGCAGTAGTTTCTCAACCAATTCAACCCGTTCAGCAATTTGAAATTATTTCTAATTCAGTTAGAGAAATTGAAGTAATTGAACCAGAATTTGTAGTAGCAACTCAAGATTTCAACTTCTCGTTAGACTTATTCGAAACAAAAGCAGAAGCCAATCAAAATACAATTGTTTTTGAATTAAGCGAAGAAACAAAAGAGATTAAAGTTAACGAAGCCGTTCAATTTTTCCCTGTGACAGAATTAGGTCAAGAAGGAATTATTAAATATACATTAGAAGAAGAAATTGAAGAAACTTTTGAACCAGCAGCAACGTTACAACAAGCAGCAGAACCAATTGACGAAGAAGTAAATTTCACTCTAAAACAAAATATTTCTGCCAATGTAATTTCTGAAAACAACTTTAGTTTTGACGATGCTTCACCTGTGGAAATGTCTATTGAAGAAATTTTAAAATCAAGAGCTGAAGAAAGAAAAAACAAATTAAAAAGTTTCAATCACAAGTTCAACAATCCAAACAGAATTGATGATTTAGAAAAAGAACCAGCTTTTCGCCGTCAAGGATTAGATGTAACGAGTATGCCAAACCAAAATAATCAATCACGCATGTCATTAGGAATGGATAGCAACGACGACATTCAGTTGCGTTCAAACAATTCTTTTTTACACGACAATGTAGATTAAACATAAAATAAACTAACCATTACTTTTAAATCCCGACTTGTGACTAACGAGTCGGGATTTTTTATTACTTTTGTTTTGAATTTTTTAGCACCTATTCCAGCTATCCGCTATATTCCCGAAGAAAAATCGGGAGATGCCGCTTCTATCTGGGGTGAAGCCTAAATTTCAAATCACATTATTATTAAATACATAAAATCAAAATATATGAGCTTATCTACACAAATTATGGATAGTATGAAAGAAGCAATGAGAGCCAAAGATACTGTGGCTCTAGAAGCTTTACGTGCCATCAAATCTGAAATATTATTAGCACAAACTGCCTCAGGTTCAAAAGAAGAAATTACGGAAGCTGATGAAATTAAAATTTTACAAAAATTAGTAAAAATGCGTAAAGACAGTTACGAAATTTTTACTACACAAAACCGTGCCGATTTAGCAGAACCAGAATTAGCTCAAATCGCAGTTATCGAGAAATTCTTGCCTGCACAATTATCAGAAGCAGAAGTAGAAGCAATTATCGCTAAAATCATTGCAGAAACTGGTGCGTCTGGAATTGCTTCAATGGGAAAAGTAATGGGCTTAGCGTCAGCACAAATTGGCGGTCAAGCAGAAGGTAAAACTATTTCTACTATTGTTAAGAAACTTTTAGTTTAATAAAGTTAGTAGCTGGAAGACTGAAATTTAGTTTTCCAGCTTCTAACTTCAAATGGCTTCGTAGTTCAACTGGATAGAATGACGGATTTCGGCTCCGTTGGTTGCAGGTTCGAACCCTGCCGAGGTCACAACTTGTGAAAAAGCCTATTTTTAAGATATATTAACCTCGATAATTTCGAGGTTTTTTTATGTTTTGAAGTGAAGGTGTTGTTCGTCTCTATTAATAATATTCCAATACTTTTTGTGTTTTTCCGATTCTTTTTTTCGTTCTAATTACATGAAAAATTTTCAGGGTTGCAAACATTTATTTTGTAATTATCTGCGAATCATGAAATTATATAAAAAAATTATGTAACAATTTAAGTTTTTATGTAAGGTATCTTTACAATAGTATTAATTAAAAAACAGTACTGTAAGTCCAAAAAATGGTGCTGACAGTAAAATCTAATAAAAAAAAACGGAGGTTAAAAAGTTAGATTCAAAATTAAAATCTGATAAAAAGTAACATGTAACTGAAAGTAAAAAGAGTAAAATGGAAAATCAAAAATTCGGCAATATCGATAGAGATAACCGTGAAGTTCAGAACAATGATGTCAGAAGAAATGAAAGAAATAAATATGAATCAAACCTTATCAAGGAAGATCAAAATGTAAAGTCTGACTATTCTGAAAATAGAGATGGGTATAAACCAAGAAATAATTCAAATAGTAATTCTTCTTCAAATAAAGATATTGAAACTGTAATAGATTCAGATAATCCTGAATTGTATAGCCCTGACGGGAACAAAGAAGATAATCCTGAAAATCATAAAGACGAAT
>JAULXA010000070.1:0-4346 GCA_032118875.1 Flavobacterium sp. | reverse complement strand
TAATTTGATTTTTTTGGGTTTCACAAAATCTTGAGGCGAACCAAAATCGACACTACTTCTAGTTTTTACTTCAACAACTGCTAAAATATTTTCTTTTTGTGCGATAATATCTACTTCTGCTTTTTGAAAAGTCCAATTCGTTTCTAAAATTTCATATCCTTTATCAGTCAGAAATTCAACCGCTAATTCTTCACCTAATTTTCCTAATTCATTATGTTCTGCCATAAATTACTCAAAAGTTAATTTGATTTCAGTTTCATTTACTTCAAAAGTTACTTGACTACCAAGCATCAAAGTTCTGTTGTCTTTTTGATGTCCAGCACAAAACTCAAAAGCAATAGGGATATTTAAATCTTTTGCCATTTCAGAAATAATTTGTACTTCATTTTGTCCGAATGGAATATCATTATCATGCATATCTCGCATACTTCCCACAATAATTCCTTTCACATTTTTAAAATAATCATTACGTTTCATATTGTACAACATTCGGTCAATATGATATAAATATTCATCTAAATCTTCAATAAACAAAATTTTATCTTTCGTATCAATAGACGATTTCGAACCTAGTAAACTATAAATAATAGATAAATTTCCACCCACTAATTCGCCTTTAGCTACACCTTTTTTATCATACGATTTAGAAGGTATAGAATACAAATTTTTAATTCCGAAAAGGGCGTTTTTAAAAGTCTCTTTAACTTCTTCAGGCGCTTTCGGAACTGTGAATGGCATAATAGAATGTAAAGTAGCAACATGTAATGTATTGATATGACTATGCAAAACCGTTACATCGCTAAAACCCATCACCCATTTTGGATGTTTTTTGAACTTCGAAAAATCAATCATATCAATAATTCGAACCGTTCCATAACCACCTCGAGCACACCAAATCGCTTTTACATTATCGTTATCTAATTGCTCCTGAAAATCGGCAGCGCGTTCCGTATCTGTTCCTCCAAGTTGACAACTATCTAAACCAATCGTTTTACCTAATTTCACTTTCAAACCCCAAGATTCTAATAAATCTATAGCTGGTTTGGCATCTTCAGGAAAAAATTTACGAGCAGTACAAACAATAGCAACGGTGTCGCCTTTTTTTAAATAAGGTGGAATTTTCATTTTGTTTTGTGAATATGAAATTAAAGAAAGAAAAAATATTATGAAATATCTATTCATGAAATGTTTTAAATGTTGATTTCAAATTTAAACAAAATCAAAATAAATTCGCCTATTAGTGCGTAAAAACTTATTTTTGCATTAAATATTATTTCAAATGTTACAAAATCCAAAAAGATATACCATTACAGCGGCATTGCCTTATACAAACGGACCAATTCATATTGGACATTTAGCAGGTGTTTACGTTCCATCCGATATTTATGCAAGATATTTACGCCTTCAAGGGAAAGATGTCGCATTTATTTGTGGAAGTGACGAACATGGTGTGGCTATTTCAATGAAAGCTAAAAAAGAAGGAATTACACCACAAGAAGTGATTGATAAATACGACGGAATTATTAGAAAATCTTTTATAGATTTCGGAATTTCGTTTGATAATTATTCTAGAACATCTTCGGAAATACATCATAAAACCGCTTCAGAATTTTTCAAAAAATTATACGATAAAGGTGATTTCATTGAAGAAGTTACCGAACAATTATATGACGCCAAAGCCGATCAATTTTTAGCAGACCGATTTGTAACAGGAACTTGTCCAAAATGTGACAATCCAGAAGCATACGGTGACCAATGTGAAAAATGTGGTTCGACTTTAAACGCAACAGATTTAATTAATCCAAAAAGTACGATAACTGGAGAAACTCCAATTTTAAAAGCTACAAAACACTGGTTTTTACCTTTAAACCGATACGAATCTTTCTTAAGAGAATGGATTTTAGAAGGTCATAAAAACGACTGGAAACCGAATGTTTACGGACAAGTAAAATCATGGGTTGATGGTGGTTTAGAACCAAGAGCCGTAACACGTGATTTAGATTGGGGAATTGATGTTCCAGTAGAAGGTGCCGAAGGAAAAAAACTATACGTTTGGTTTGATGCACCAATTGGTTACATTTCATCAACAAAAGAATGGGCTGCCAAAGAAGGAAAAGACTGGGAACCATACTGGAAAGATGCTGATACGAAATTGGTTCACTTCATTGGAAAAGACAATATTGTATTCCATTGTATTATTTTTCCAGCGATGTTAAAAGCAGAAGGAAGTTATATTTTACCAGATAATGTTCCAGCAAATGAATTCTTAAATTTAGAAGGAAATAAACTTTCTACATCTAAGAATTGGGCAGTTTGGCTACACGAATATTTATTAGATTTCCCAGAAAAACAAGACTCGTTGCGTTATGCTTTAACTGCTAATGCACCTGAAACAAAAGATAATGATTTCACTTGGAAAGATTTTCAAGCGAGAAATAATAATGAATTGGCCGCAATTTTCGGAAATTTCATAAACAGAGTTGTGGTTTTAACTAACAAATATTACGAAGGAATTGTTCCAACTCCAAATGAATATTCTGAAGTTGATTTACAAACATTAGCCGAATTAAAAGCGTATCCAGCCGTAATTTCAAGTTCAATTGAAAGATACCGATTCAGAGAAGCTTTAGGCGAATTGATGAACGTAGCGCGTTTAGGAAATAAGTATTTAGCCGATGAAGAACCATGGAAAATGGTGAAAGAAAATCCGGAACGTGTAAAAACGCAAATGTATGTGGCATTACAAATTGCCACAGCTTTACAAATTTTATGCGAACCTTTTTTACCTTTTACTTCTGAAAAATTAGGAAAGATTTTACAAAGCACTATTTCTTCATGGAATGACGTTTCAACTAAATCGGATTTATTAGAAGCTAATCATAAAATCGGTCAAGCTGAAATCTTATTCGCACAAATTGAAGATGCAGAAATTCAAAAACAAATAGACAAATTGGAAGCTACAAAAACAGCCAATCAAATAGAAAACGCAACGGTAACGCCACAAAAAGAAACAACCTCTTTTGAAGATTTCGCTAAAATTGATTTACGAATTGGAACAATTATCGAAGCCGAAAAAATGCCAAAAGCCAACAAATTATTGGTTTTAAAAGTAGATACTGGAATAGATGTAAGAACAATCGTTTCAGGAATTGCAGAACATTTTACACCTGAAGAAGTCATTGGAAAAAAAGTAACCGTTTTGGTCAACTTAGCACCAAGAGCTTTACGTGGTGTAGAAAGTGAAGGCATGCTTTTATTAACGAATACCCCAGAAGGAAAATTAGTTTTCGTAAATCCGGATACGGATGGCGTTGGTAATGGAGCCGTAATTGGATAAAAACAAAATCATGACACATAAAACAATCGCATTTGATGCTGACGACACGCTTTGGCACAACGAACCTTATTTCGATGAGGCACAAGCAAAATTTTGCGAGTTGTTTCAAGATTTTGCCTCCAAACAAGAAATTTTACAGTTGATTTTAAACCATCAAGTAAAGAATTTACCTTTGTATGGCTTTGGAATTAAAGCTTTTACATTATCCATGATTGAAGCGGCTTTGGAATTGACTAACCATCAAATTAATGGAACTGCAATTGAGAAAATAATAAACATTGGTAAAGATTTATTACAAAAACCAGTGGAATTATTACCAAACGTTACCGAAGTTTTAGAACAATTAAAAGGTAAATATAAATTGGTTGTGGCTACAAAAGGCGACTTAAAAGACCAACATAGAAAATTACACGATTCTGGTTTAGGACTTTATTTTCACCACATTGAAGTGATGAGCGATAAAACCGATTTGGATTACAACAAAATGTTACACCGTTTAGAATGTGAACCAAAAAATTTTATTATGATTGGAAATTCATTAAAGTCGGATGTGTTACCCGTTTTAAATATTGGCGGAACTGGAATCCATATTCCGTATCATACGACTTGGGAATACGAAAAAATTGATTTCGAAATTCAACACGAAAATTTTAAAGCAATTGCTAACTTAACCGAACTTTTTGAGATTTTATAATTGAAAAAATGAAAAGAGAATTAGAACTATCAACTTGGAACAGAAAAGAACATTTTGAGTTTTTCTGCAAATTTGAAGAACCTTTTTTTGGTACAACCATACAATTGGATTGTACAAAAGCCTACGCAAAATCAAAAGAATTAGGTGTAAGTTTTTTTACATATTATTTACACAAAACTTTAGTTGCAGTAAATAATATTGAGAATTTCAGATATAGAATTCAAGATGAAAAAGTTTTTATCTATGACAAAATAAACGTTTCATCTACGATTTTACGTGACGATAAAACATTTGGCTTTTCTGAAATTGAATACA
>JAULXA010000069.1:0-5463 GCA_032118875.1 Flavobacterium sp. | reverse complement strand
TTCCCAAGTCATAACACCCGTTTCTTCATTGACTTTCGCACCATCTTTATCTAAAAGTTCTACGGTCATTTCTTTATCCGTGCTTAATGGATATTGGTCTTTTAACAACATATTGATTTCTTCTTTTTTGTTGTTTCGTACAATAATATCATATGTAAATGTTTGTTCTTTATAAGAAGATAAAAATTTAGTTCCTGATTTATCCACTACTTTTTCACGTTTAATTGAGATTTTTTTATCTCTTCCCATACTTAAATTCAACGTGTCTTGTGTTTGATTTGGATTAATTACCGTTTTACCCACATACATGCCTTCGAAAATGATATTCGCTTCTCCAGGTAATAAATTATATTTAGAATAATCGTTTAATTCAGCTAATAAGAAAGCTTCTTTTTCCACTTTTGGAACGGCGTAATATTTATAAGTAGCTGGTAATTTTAAATCTTTTAAGGCGACACTATGCGCTTTTCCATTAGATAAAATATCGTAAGGAATGTCGATATCGAAAGTCACGTTTAGTTCTTGTTCTTCAATAGTAGTGTAATCATCCATGTTTTTTGTGGTAACTACTATTACACCATTTGTAGCTCTAACTCCGTAAAGTGCTTGCCCTTTTTCTCCTTTCAATACTTCTATGTTTTTAATGGAATTTTCAGGTATTTTGCTATAAGTATTAGTGTCAATAATCTTACCATCAACAATATACATTGTTTCTCCTGTGTCATTGAGAGAACTTACTCCTCTTAAAACAATTTTAGAACTTGCACCAACAGCTCCGCTAGAATTGTTAACAGTTACTCCTGCAATTTTTCCTTCTAAAGCTTGAACTAAATTTGATTTCGCATCCATATTCTGATAACCATAATTCGCAGGATAACCATATCTCAAGAACCAAGCTTGTAATAATGGTGCTACATTGTTTTGATTTGGGTTTCCGCTTGAAAGGGTAAGTTTTACTTTTTTCCAATCGATTCCTGTGCTTTGCATTACTTTGGCTTTGTACATTAAGTTAATTGGCGCGTTGATACTTTCCGCACGTAAATCGTAAAAAGGTTGCCAAGAAGCGGAATTCGTAATATAAGTCACATCTAAATTCACATTTCCTGCAATTTCATTCATCACTTGTAAAATCAGTTTTCCTTTAGACGATTTATCTTCTTTTTGGGTGTTGATGACCAACTTGTTGTTTAAATCGGTCAGCGTTTTGTTCCATTTAGTTTCTCTTTCTGATAACGTCACAATGGCGTTGTCTAACTCTGTTCTTTTGGCTTTGTAATAGTCTACCAGTTTCATTAATTCACTTACGTTTAGACCCGTGTTAGCTCCGCCAACCGCTTTATTTTGGTCTAACATTTCGATAGTTTGTTGGTGCGAATATGTATCGATTTGTATTTTCTTAATTTCTTTTTGTACGTAAGTTATACTATCTCGAACGCGTTTAATTGCTGGATTGCTTTCGTCAATTTCATATTCAGAAATATAATTCTGTGTAAATTGTACTGATAAAACCGTTACACTATTTGGTGCGCCAATTTGTACCGTACTTTCGTTTAAATAATCGGCGACGTTTTTAATAACGATTTCGCTAGTTCCTACAGGTAAGTTTACCGAAGTAGTTTGAGATAGTTCGGCTCCAGAAAAATAAACGGTTGCTGCTTTTGTTTTGGCTGAAGTGAAAATTGGTTTTTGTGCAAACGAAATTGCAGTCACCAATAAAGTTAGGGATAAAAGTATTTTTTTCATGGGTCTTATTTTTTGTCTTGTGTGTATTTTTTGGTTTTCGCTAACTCAATAATTGAGTTGCTAATGGCATTTCCTAAATCGTCTGTAGTGTTTTGTTTTTTGGCTTCAGCATCCATATAATCTTGACGTTTTTTCGCTAATTCAGCAATTTCTTTTTGAATCGCTTCTCTTTCTTTGGTTTTTTCTTCAATAATGATTTTAATTTCTTTCTCCGATTTACCTTTCAATTCTACAGGCATTTCTTCTGTTTTTATTTTCGAAATCGCATCTTTGTCTTCTTTTACTCGGTCTACTAAATCCCAATTCGTATTTGTGTAAGCGGCTTTAGATTTACTTACTGCTCTTTCTGTTGAATTGGCTACTGATATACTTTCTGCATTTTTATCTTGTACGGCTTGGTTCATTTTTTTGGCTACGCCTTGAGCGCCATAGCTAATGTAAGTCATGTTGATTTTGATGTTTAATTCGTTAATTCTTACATCATATGGTGTTGCAATATATTGAATGGTTTGGTTACTGTCGATATTAAAATATTTACCTTTCGCCACATCTGCGCCATCTTTCCATAATAACTGAATACCGTCATTTTGATTGCCACAAAAAATCGTATTGATATAAATGTCTTTTTTTAGTGCATCGCTAATAGCCTCTTTGTAATGAATTGGACCTTGGTTGAAACCTTCATTTCCACAGATATAAACTAGTTTCATGTTGTTTTTTCCGTCGTCCCATTTTAATTCTTTAGTCGCATCGCTAATTACAGCGCCACAATATTCTGAACCACCGTTTGTTCGTAAGGAAAACAATTTTTCAGAAATTAAATCTAAATCGGTTGTTAAAGGTGTGACTTGTCGGATGTAGTTTTTTTCAGCGGCAATTCCGTCGTTACCATATTCGTACAAAGCAATTTCAATGGTTGGTGTTTTTCCAGAATATTTTAAAGTGGTTAAAGTATTTACGATATTCCACAAACGCGATTTCGCTTGTTCAATTAAGCCATCCATACTGCCAGAAGTATCTAGTAAAATAGCGACTTGAATTTTTGTGTTTTCTTCAATTTTTGAAGTTTTTTTAGTTGGATTCGAGTTAAAGCTCATTAAGCTAAAAGTCGTTAACAAAAGACCGAAGGTTAAAAGTAATCTTTTCATAATATTTGGTTCTAATTAATAATTGTCTCAAGAGAGTTCTATTAATAAAGATTGCAATTCGTATGAAAAGGTTGGGAAGGGATTGAATTATTTTTCTAAATTTTTTATAAACTGTTCAATTTCAATCTTTTGATTAAAATATTTTTTTTGTAGTTCACCGTCTTTTACCATTCGATTGTAATATTCTAGAGCTTTGTTGGCGAAAAACAGTCTTTGTTTTTTAGAAGCATTCGGAACTTTTGGAAAAATTTCATGAAAACACATTTCGTAATAGGCTTGCCATTCGCGTTCGTTCCGATCTTGGATTTTATATGTGGCAGATTTCTGAATCACGTGAATCATTTCGTGAGCCAAAAGATTAATAATTAATTCAAACGGAAATTCGAAAGCATTTTCTGGAATCCTGATAATTTGTGGATTTCCAATTTCACCTTCAGCAGTAAAAAGTATAAAACTAGGTTCGGCTTTTTCTCTAAATTCGATGCCTTTAAAATTGGGATGTTTGATATCGAATTCTTCCAACAGAAATAAAGCGGCAGCTTCTGTTTGTCCTAATTCGTGATAGGATTGTAGAATTTGAACTATTTCAGCTTTGGATTTCAAAAGGAAACTTATGGTTTGTTGTTGGGATTTCTACTTGTGTGAAAAACGGCATAAACGACTATATCATTTCCAATAATTTCATAAATAATTAGAAAAGGAAAATTCCTTACAAAAACTTCTCGGTAAGGTTTTCTTTTAATGGTATAGTGTTTTGGATATTTTTGAATACGCTCAAAATAAGTATCTAAATTTTCTAGAAATTTTTCTCCTAAACCTTTAGATTGGTTTTCGTAATATAAATAAGAATCAATAATTTCCTGATTAGCTTCTTCTTTAATTATTAAATGGTATTTCATTATTTCGCTAATCGAGCATTTGATTTTACTTCTTCCCAAGAATAAGATTTAGTTTCATTTTTTAAATGTAATTCTCTTCTTTTATCAATAATATCGTAGTCTTCAGTAGTTAAATTTATTTCTTGGTCTTTTTCTAAAATAGCACGTAACTTTTTTAACACAGCTTCTTTTTTTGTGTTTAAAAGTAATTCGATTAGTTCAATTTTTTCTAATTGTAAGTCCATAATACATTCATTTGATAGTCAAAGATACAAATTTTACCCAAACAATTGTTCCACTAAATCTTCAATTTTACTCACCATTCGCACATCAATTTTAAAATCTTTTGGGTTGATTTTATTGTGTTTTGATACGAAAATAGTGGAGAAACCTAACTTTTCAGCTTCTTGAATGCGTTGTTCTACTTTATTTACTGGACGAATTTCTCCAGTTAAACCCACTTCTCCAGCAAAACAAAAATCTTTATCAATGGTAATGTCTTCGTTCGAAGATAAAATGGCGGCAACAACTGCTAAATCAATCGCAGGATCATCTACGTTAATTCCTCCAGTAATATTTAAAAAAACGTCTTTTGCACCCAAACGGAAACCCGCACGTTTTTCTAAAACTGCTAAAATCATATTCAATCTTTTCAGATTATAACCCGTTGTGCTTCGTTGAGGTGTGCCGTAAACTGCAGTGGAAACCAAAGCTTGGATTTCAATCATTAACGGACGCATGCCTTCAATAGTTGTAGCAATTGCCGTCCCTGATAAGTAATTGTCTTTGTTAGAAATTAGAATTTCTGATGGATTAGAAACTTCTCGTAAACCGTTACCTAACATTTCGTAAATTCCTAATTCAGCGGTTGAGCCAAAACGGTTTTTTAACGCACGTAAAATTCTGTACACATGATTTCTGTCGCCTTCAAATTGCAAAACGGTGTCCACCATATGTTCTAAAATCTTCGGACCAGCGATTGTTCCGTCTTTAGTAATATGACCAATTAAAATCACAGGAACGTTGGTTTCTTTAGCGAATTTAATCAGTTCAGCAGTACATTCTCTAATTTGAGAAATGCTTCCCGCTGAAGATTCAATGTATTCGGTATGTAAGGTCTGAATCGAATCAATAATCACCACTTGTGGCTCAATTTCTTCAATCTGACGAAATATATTTTGTGTTTTGGTTTCGGTTAAAATGAAACAATTATCGGTTTGACCTGTAATTCTTTCTGCACGCATTTTTATTTGTTTCTGACTTTCTTCTCCAGAAACATATAAGGTTTTATACGGTAGCTTTAACGAAATTTGAAGTAATAACGTACTTTTTCCAATACCAGGTTCGCCACCTAAAAGCGTTAAGGAACCAGGAACTAATCCCCCACCTAAAACGCGGTTTAATTCGCCGTCCGTGGTGTTCATTCGTACTTCTTCTGAAGTCGAAATTTCGTTTATTTTTAAAGGTTTGGCAGCTTTTTTAGCTTCTGATGAAGGACTTCGCCAAGCTTGTTTTTCTTCTTTCTGAATAATTTCTTCTACAATTGTATTCCATTGTTTGCACGAAGTACATTGTCCTAACCACTTTGCATAGTTAGTCCCACAACTTTGACAAAAGAAAGAAGTTTTTAGTTTAGCCATTTATTTATGCTGGATTTATTTTGGTATTATTCGTCTTTTTTTGGTTCTTCTGTT
>JAULXA010000068.1:551-3106 GCA_032118875.1 Flavobacterium sp. | reverse complement strand
AATTTAAAGATTTTTCTTCTGTAGACATAATAATTTTCTCTCTTTTGACAAAGATAGAAAATGTTTCAAGTTTAAGGTTTAAAGTTGTTTAAAAAGTTGAAAAAACTAACTAACTTTGAACTTGAAACCTGAAACAAATAAAAAATGGGAATTATAAAATTAACTAACATCCGTACATTTTCATTTCATGGCTGTTTGACTGAAGAAGCTAAAATAGGCAGTAATTATCGTGTAGATTTAAAGATAAAAACGAATTTAGAACCTTCGGCGAAAACGGATGAATTGACAGATACGGTAGATTATGTAGATTTGAACCGAATTGTGGTAGAAGAAATGGCAATTAGAGCCAAGCTTTTAGAACATGTTGCCAAAAGAATTATAGATAGAGTGTTGAAAGAACTAAAAATGGTAGCAAAAATTGAAGTAGAAGTTACGAAATTGAATCCTCCAATTGGTGGTGATGTTGAGGGAGTTACCATAATTATGAAGAAAAAAAGATAGTTCTAAGATTACGATTTACGAATTATGATTTACGAAAAAGTAAATATTTGGAATTTGTTTTTTGAATATTGAAAATTAATTATCTATATTTGCAATCCAATTATGGCGTCGTGGCCGAGCGGCTAGGCACCGGTCTGCAAAACCGTCTACTCCGGTTCGAATCCGGACGATGCCTCAGAAAACCTTCAATGAAAATTGAGGGTTTTTTTTATGGTAAATTTTTAGAAAAAATTAAGTAAAGTTATAGTTCGAATCCGGTAAATGATTCAGAAAACCCTCAATTTTCATTGAAGGTTTTTTTTTATAGTAAATTTTTAGAAAAAATTAGGTAAAGTTATAGTTCGAATCCGGTAAATGATTCAGAAAACCTTCAATGAAAATTGAGGGTTTTTTTTATGGTAAATTTTTAGAAAAAATTAGGTAAAAGAAAACCCTCCAAGAGTTTAAAACTCTTGGAGGGTTAAATAAATAATATTAAATTTTACTCCACAACATGTTCAATACCTAGTTTATCTTCTACAATATCTTTTCCTTTAGGGAAAAAACCTTGAAGAATTAAAAAACCTCCGAAAATTAAAATGACGATACTGATAATTCTTTTAATTTTATAAATATTGGTTGGGGTTAGTTTGTGTTTTAACTGTTTGGCTACAAGTATTTTAAAAACATCAATAGCTAAATAAAAAAGTAAGGTAGAAGTAAAAAAGGTGAAAATTCTGAAAGGTTTCATTTCTAATTGTGGACCTTGTGTAATGATCACCATCATCCAAAATCCAAGAATTCCAATATTGATAATGTTTAAGAAAAAGCCTTTAAAAAATAACCCTAAATAGTTGTTTTTCTTAATATCTTCCTCATCATCTTCCTCCATTTTTTCATTGAATTTTTTCTTTAAAGAAACATAAGAAACAATTCCGTAAACAGACATTATTAATCCGCCAATAGTATAAATAAGTGGATTGTCTTTTAATTGTGCTAATATTTGATTGGTAGCAAAATAAGCAATTAAAATAAAAATTAAATCACTAAAAACAATTCCTAAATCGAATGTAAAAGCTGCCTTAAATCCTTTCGTGATACTAGTTTCTAATAACATGAAAAAACCTGGTCCAATTGAAATAGCTAATAAAAATGCCCAAGGAATGGCTAATAATATATCGTGAATCATTTAAAAATACGAAGTTTGAAGTTTGAAATACGAAGTTAATAAAAATTAAATAAAAAAACCTACAAGAAAGAACTTATAGGTTTTTAAAATTTGATATGTTTTGATTTATTTCGCTTGAATAATTTTTCCACCAGCAACTGTTTTCTGATTGATTTGTTTTGGTTTTCCGAAAATGGTAATCGTTCCGCCAGCTCTTGTTTTAGCTTCAACTAAATCTGTAGCATACACACTAGCTAAACCACCAGCGTTTACAGTCACAACGGTTTGTTGAGTTATACAATATTCACCATCATATTTAGCTCCAGAATTAGATAAAACATCTTGATTTTTCACTGTTCCTTTTACGGTAACAATACTTCCAGCGCCACAACGAACGGTTAACTTATCCGCGACTAAATTTTTTAAAACCACCTCAGAGCCTTCTTTAGTAATAATATCGAAACCAATAGCTTTAATTTCTTTTTCAGACGCTATTCTACTGCCTTCATTCGCTTCTACTGCATCTAATTTTTTATAATAGACCGTTGCAGAAATGTCATCTCCTTTTAATAATTTTCCTAAAGGTAAACGGATTTTTAATTCGCCATTATTATTTACAAATTCTACTTCTTCAGAATTAGCACCCTGTAATATAACTTTGTTCTCAGTTCCTGGAATCAATAACACATCAATTTGATCAAAAGACGTGACTTTATTAAAATCTCCAACAGCTTTTTCAGTTTGTGCGAAAGCTATGGAACTTAAGAATAATATAGAATAAATGATTTTTTTCATGTTTTATTTTTTAACGGAACACTTTATTTATTTTCTCTAACAAAATGAAAATCCAATTGTTTCTTCACTAAATCGGCATTCTTTACTTTAACGTAAACTTCGTCTCCTAATT
>JAULXA010000068.1:0-541 GCA_032118875.1 Flavobacterium sp. | reverse complement strand
AGAAACTTCACCCACTAACGCATATTGTTTGTCGTCAAACGTGTAATAATCGTCTTTGATTTCTCTAATACGAACCATTCCTTCACATTTGTTTTCGATAATTTCTACATAAATTCCCCATTCGGTAACTCCAGAAACGACACCTAAAAACTCTTGATCTTTATGATCCTGCATGTATTTGACTTGCATGTATTTGATAGAATCTCTTTCGGCTTTCGCTGCTAAATTTTCTCTATCTGAAGAATGTATACATTTTTCTTCAAATAATTCTTCACTCACACTTTTGCCACCATCTAAATAAAATTGTAACAAACGGTGTGCCATAACATCCGGATAACGACGAATTGGTGAAGTAAAATGCGAATAATAATCAAACGCTAATCCGTAATGGCCAATATTATGAGTCGAATACGCGGCTTTACTCATCGTACGAATTGTAAGCGTATCCACCATATTTTGTTCTTTTTTTCCTTGAACTTCTTCTAATAATTTATTCAAAGAAGTAGAAATATCTTGTTTCGATTTTAAATTTAAAGTATAA
>JAULXA010000067.1:0-1593 GCA_032118875.1 Flavobacterium sp. | reverse complement strand
ATTTTCATTACGATACTTTTGAAGCTTTTTACGAACACTTACCAAAAGGCGCGCGCTTAGTTGGTGTGGAATTGGATGATTCGGCAGTGGATTTAGAAACCTTTCATCATCCGCAACGTTGTGTGTATTTATTAGGCGCCGAAGATCACGGAATGACCAAGAAAGCCATGGAAAAATGCCATCACTTAGTCAAATTTAATTCTGAAAAAAGTTTAAACGTTTCTATTGCTGGTAGTATTGTTTTGTACGATAGAGGTTTGAATAAGCCTAGGATTTAATTATTCCAAAATTTCAATACGAATCGCTCTTAAAAAATCTTCTCCAGCTGGTAAATGATTGATACCTTCTTTATCTTCTAAATTTCCATTATGATGTGTCGAATCGGCTAAACCACACCAGGGTTCCAAACATAAAAATGGTGCGTTGGGTTTCGTCCAAATTCCTAAATAAGGGAAATTATCAAAATTTACTTTTAGAATAGGTTTTTCTTTATTTTTCAGCACTACTTCATTAGAATGCAATTGCTTAAAAACCAGAGCATCTTTTTCAAATAAAGCATAATTAAGAGAAATAGCATTGTTCTCAGAAGCTACTAAAGCTGTATTTCCATTAAAACTTTCATTTTCTAAATGATATGTTTCGAAAATATCTTCCTTATTAAATTGCAAGGAATAGTTTTCAAAATTACCATCAATTGCAAATGCAGGGTGTGCTCCAATTGAAAACGGTAACACTTCATCAGATTGATTTCGTACAAAATATTCAATCACTAATTCGTTATCTATTAACGTGTAGGCCATTAACAATTTAAAATCAAAAGGATAATTTACTTTCGTTTCTTCCGTTTCGTTGAGTTCAAAAATGACTTGAGAATCGCTTTTTTTATCAAAAGAGAATTCCATATTTCTGGCAAAACCATGTCGTGGTAAATGATACGATTTTCCATTATAGTCATAACTATCCTTTTTCAAGCGACCTACAATTGGAAATAAGACGGGCGATGTTTTGTTCCAATAGGTTTCATCTACTTGCCAGATGTAGTTTTTGTTGTTTTTAACTAGTGAAAGTAATTCGGCACCCAAAGTATTTATGGTTGCTGAAAGTTGTGCGTTAGAAATTGTTATAATCATATTGTAAATTCTTTTTTAAGCATTCCATAATGAACCGAATCCCAAAACTTTCCTTCAAAGTATTCATTTTCAACAAAATGGGCTTCTTTTCTAAATCCGTTTTTAAGTAAAACTTTTTCTGAACCTATGTTATCAGGATCAATTACTGCATCAACGGAATGGAATCCAACTGTATTAAAAGCATAATTTAGCATGGTTTTCACAGCTTCAGTTACATAACCATTTCCTTCATATTCTGGTAAAATCATATAACCAATTTCGGTACGAAAATTTTCTGCTTGGGTTCTATAAAATCCCATAAAACCAATAATTTTGTCTGTATTTTTAATGCAAACAGCCCAATTGATATCTGTATTTTCCGCAATTTTAGCATTCATCATATGAATCATTGCAACAGCTTCGTCTTCGTTTTTTAATAACGGACGAGGAATGTATTTCATGTTTTCAGGATTACTTCTTAATT
>JAULXA010000066.1:0-1805 GCA_032118875.1 Flavobacterium sp. | reverse complement strand
CTTCAAAATTTCACCACGGAGAAACTGTAGCTGAAGTTGATGGAAATTTCTACAAATTATACCACGGAAAAATTTATAAAACAGATGCTGCTGGAACTATTAACTACGACGAGCACCATCATCCAAAAAACGCAAAACCATTAGATTTTTCAATTACGAAAAACGTGTTTTCAATGTTGTTTACTTCTGCATTGTTATTATTCATGTTTATTGGTTTAGCTAAATCATATAAAAAAGGACCAATCCCAACAGGATTCGGTAGAGTGTTAGAGCCACTTATCTTATTCATCAGAGACGAAATTGCTATTCCAAATATTGGAGAGAAAAAATATAGAAAATTCATGGGTTATTTATTAACTGTGTTTTTCTTAATTTGGTTATTAAATTTACTTGGAATGACTCCACTAGGAATCAATGTTACGGGTAATATTGCAGTAACTATTTGTTTGGCGTTGTTTACTTACTTTATTACACAATTTAGTGCTAATAAAGATTATTGGATGCACATTTTTTGGATGCCAGGTGTTCCGGTTCCAATGAAGATTATTTTAATGCCAATTGAAATTTTAGGAACATTAACAAAACCATTCGCATTATTAATTCGTTTGTTCGCAAACATTACAGCAGGTCACGTTGTAATCATGAGTTTAATTGCAATGATTTTTGTTGGAAAAAATTTAGCAGCTGATTTACCAATATCGATAGGATTAACATTGTTTATTTCAATTATTGAAGTTTTAGTAGCATTCCTACAAGCTTTTATTTTTACAATGTTATCGTCTTTATTTATTGGTATGGCAGTTCAAGATCATCATCACGATGATCATCATTAAAATTTGAGTATTGTTTAATTTTATAAATCAATTATTATGTACAATTTAATTGGAGCTGGTTTAGTAGTAATCGGTGCAGGTTTAGGTTTAGGAAAAATTGGTGGTTCTGCAATGGACGCTATCGCACGTCAGCCAGAAGCTGCTGGTAAAATTCAAACAGCGATGATTATTATCGCTGCTTTATTAGAAGGTTTAGCATTCGCTGCTTTAATCTTAGGAAAATAATAAAGAAAGAAAAAACAGTATCTGTAACGGTTGGTTACAGGTACTGCTTTTAAAAAGAAAGTACTATTTAAACATATATTTTTCAAAACATGGAGAAATTAATTAACGATTTTTCATTCGGACTATTTTTCTGGCAAGCTATTATCTTATTAGTATTAATTTTACTAATGGTTAAATTTGCATGGAAACCTATCATGAATTCAATTGTAGCTCGTGAAGAAGGAATTTCTAACGCTTTATTAGCAGCTGAAAACGCTAAGAAAGACATGCAGAACTTGAAGTCTGATAATGAAAAATTATTAGCTGAAGCAAGAGCTGAAAGAGACTTGATGATTAAAGAAGCAAGAGAAATCAAAGAAAAAATGATTGCTGATGCTAAATCTGAAGCACAAGTTCAAGGAGCAGCAATGATTGAATCTGCGAAAGCAACAATCGAAAGTGAGAAAAATGCAGCTATGGCAGAATTGAAAAATCAAGTTTCTTCTTTGTCATTAGAAATTGCTGAGACATTATTAAAAGGAGAATTATCTAACAAAGAAGCTCAAACTAAATTGGTTGAGAAAATGTTAGGTGACGCTAAATTAAACTAATATCATGGCAGGAACTAGAGCAGCAATTCGATACGCTAAAGCCATTTTGGACATTGCCCAAGTGAACAACAGCACACAAGCTGTAAATTCAGATATGACTTCAATTGTTAACGCAATTAAAGACAGCGCTGAGTTAAAAGATTTCTTGCAAAGTCCA
>JAULXA010000065.1:0-4152 GCA_032118875.1 Flavobacterium sp. | reverse complement strand
CGTTGTTTTCCGTTGGTCCAAATTCTGTTGGACATTTGTCTAAATTATCAGTTAAGCCATCATTATCTGCATCACCCCAAGGACAACCTTTGTTTTCTACTGGTCCGGCAACCTCTGGGCAACTGTCATCTTTATCATTTACACCGTCAAAATCGATATCTTTAATTTTACTTTGGTAAATTGGAATTTTTAATCCTACATGAACATCTAAAGCTTGAGTTTCAGAAAGCATTGCACTTATAATTGATCCTGAACCAACAAATAATGGTCCTGCTCTAAATCCAAAACCAGCTTGTAAACCAGAATATTCTAAATATGAAATTGGAGTATATAAACTTAACCATTTTACTTCATAACGCGGCGTTAAACTTACGTTATTGTTGATGTAAGATGAGTTTTTGTCTTTTGCGGCAACTGCACTGAAATCCGTATTTAAGTTTAAATAGAAACGTTTGTTCATTCGCCAATCTGCATTCAAATGAATGGCAGTTGGTAATTTAAATTTCACAGATTTAGTTTCAGAAACTTTTGTATATAAATTGTCAAAACTTGGATCTGCATCGTATTGTGCATCTGTATAAGTAGTGTTAACATTATAAACGCTAACAAGTGCATCTTTATAATTTATGGTTCCAATATCAGTTACAGAAACACCTAATTTAAATTTATATTTGTTTTGATCTTTATGGTAACTTTTCCCACCTTCTTTATTTGTGTATTGGTATTTTCCATAATCTGGGCGGTATTCGTAGGTGAAACCAAAATCAGCGCCAAAACCATTTCCTGTATTTTCTGTTGGATCATCGAAATTATCTAATGAAGTAAGATTTCCTGATTCTAAATATCCTGAAGAAGTAGTAGTACTTGTGTTTGGGTCTCCTGTATAATTGTAATCAATATTGATATTATTTGCTTTAGCATATCCAGTAAAAGCGCCGTATAAATATTTAGCAGAAAAACCACCTTTTAAGAAATGATGTCCTTTGTCCATTAAAATTCTGGCATAAGAAACACCAAATTCTCCCCATGCATTTGCCGCAATACTAAAGTTTTGATTACTGACTTGGTAATTTTCATCAATGTCTTCTTGAATATCGTTTAAAGCTTGACCGCTAATGTTACTTAAATGTGTAATACTTCTGGCTCTAGTAAAGAAAGCTAATGAACTTTTTTGATTCAAATTAAACATAAATGATGGTCCAAGAACATCAACATTTACTAAAAAATTATTAGAATCTGTTGGATATTGCTTAGCATCTCTTTCAAAATCATAATCACTTTTTAATAGGTCACCAAACTTCGCACCATAATAATCATTTGTAAGTAAACCACTAAATGAAACGATATTAATATCTGCTCTAAATCTTGAATCTACAATATTAGCAGGATTATTAATTACTGAATGAACTCCAGCATAGTTATCATTTAAATAACCTAAATAGCTTTGAGCATTAGCATAACTAATACTAAAGAAAGCAATTGCAATTAGAATTTTGTTTTTCATAGAAGGGATTTAAATTAGTAAAAAAATAACGATATAAGTAGTGTTAATATTTATTTTTGTGCGAATCTTTAAATATAAATGCATTGATTTATCTCGTTTTTTGACGAAATTATGTAATAAATTGAAATGATTCCGAGAACTCGGAAAATTGATAGAATTTGATAAACATTTTAAAATGCAATCAAATTCTAATTATGCTTATATAATTAATTTTAGATTTTGGGGCTTCTAAAATATATTGGAAAGAATCTGAAAGTGTATTTTAGTACACTTCAGATTCTTTTAATTTTTCAGTATTGGCAACTAATTGTAGCTCGTCAATAAATTTATGAATTTTTCCTGACATAACTCCATCCATATCAAAAACATCTACACCAATTCTATGATCAGTTACACGACCTTGAGGATAGTTGTAGGTTCTGATTTTTGCAGAACGGTCTCCAGAACTAACTTGAGAAGTACGCGTAATAGCATCTTCAGCTTGTTTTTTAGCTAATTCTTGTTCGTATAAACGAGAACGTAAAACGGTTAAAGCTTTATCTTTATTTTTATGTTGCGATTTTTGATCCTGACATTGTGCTACTAATCCAGAAGGAATGTGCGTCAAACGAACCGCCGATTTTGTAGTATTTACCGATTGTCCACCAGGTCCTGAAGAACAGAAGAAATCCACACGAACATCGTTCATGTCAATTTGTACATCAAATTCTTCCGCTTCTGGTAAAACCATTACAGTTGCAGCAGAAGTATGTACACGACCTTGCGTTTCTGTTTGAGGAACACGTTGTACACGGTGTACTCCAGCTTCATACTTTAAAGCACCATAAACATCTTCACCAGTAACTTCAAAAATCACCTCTTTAAATCCACCTGAAGTTCCATCACTCATATCTACAACAGAACATTTCCAACCACGACCTTCACAGTATTTAGTATACATTCTGTATAAATCTCCAGCGAAAATAGAAGCTTCATCTCCACCAGTACCAGCACGAATTTCCACCATAACATTTTTCGCATCTTCTGGATCTTTAGGAATCAACATAAATTTGATTTCTTCTTCCAATTGAGGCAAACGTTCTTTAGCTTCGTCTAATTGCATTTTAGCCATTTCTACCATTTCAGCATCAGAACCATCAGCAATTATTTCTTGTGCTTCCTTAATATTGGAGTCAAGGTTTATATATTCTTCACGTTTTTGAACTAACGCGTTTAAACTTTTGTATTCTTGATTTAATTGTACATAACGTTTTTGGTCGGCAATAACATCAGGTTGTATAATTAAATCTGATATCTCGTCGAAACGTTGTTTTACGTATTGTAATCTGTCTAACATCTTTATTCTTTATTTTTCGACTGCAAAGTTACAATTTTAGTTTAAAGTTTTAAAATTTAAATTTTAAAAATTTTTCTTTTTGAAAATCAATTAGTTAGAATTATTATTTTTATTTATTCTAAATAAACTTGTTTTTTATTTTTTTGCGTTTTACTTTTGCACTGTTATTTTAAATTATTCTAAATAAAAATGAAAAAATATATATTATTACTAGCTGTGTTAGCAAATGCAAGTTTTTCTTTTGCACAAAATCAAAATTCATCAAATGATGTTTCATTAGAAATAGAAAATGATACAGTAAAGAAAAAAGCTAAAACAATTGAAGAAGTTATAATAGTTAAAAAAATCCATAAGGGTTCTGTGAATGCTGGTAAATCGCCAATCAAAGCGATGGATTTACCACAAGCTACAGCTATTATTGATAGAGCTACAATTGATCAACAACAAATTTTAAGAATTTCGGATGCGTTGAGAAATACAAATGGTGTTTATGTTTCTGGTGCAAGTAGTGCTTCTGGAAACAATCAGGAAGAATATGGTTCTCGTGGATTTACTTTTAGTGGTGCAAACACTTTCAAAAATGGTGTAAGATTTAATGGTTCATTAATTCCAGAAACAGCTTCTTTAGAAAGTATTGAAATTTTAAAAGGAAGTTCAGCTTTATTATATGGAAATGTGGCTCCTGGTGGAATCTTAAATTTAGAAACTAAAAAACCTAAGTTTCAACAAGGTGGAGAAATTAGTTTTAGAGCTTCTGAATATGATTTTTACAAACCAACAATTGATATTTATGGAAGTTTGGATAAAAGTCAAACGTCTGCATATAGAGTAGTTACAAGTTATGAAACAGCAAACAGTTTTAGAGATGTTGTGGGAAGTGAAAGATTTTACATCAATCCGTCTTTCTTATTTAATTTATCTAAAAAAACAACTTTATTAGTTGAAGCAGATTACTTAAAAGATAGCAGAACTCCAGATTTTGGTTTAACTACTATAGATTATAAAGTAGTTGATTTGTCAAGAAGCGCTTTTTTAAATTTTGATTGGGCTAAATTTGATAGTAAGCAAGAAAGTGTAACAACAACGTTAACGCACCAATTAAATTCTGCATGGCAATTGAAAGGTTTATTATCTTACCAAGGTTATGCAACTAATTTATTATCAAGTACTAGACCAAACTCTGGTAGTACAAATCCTTCATCAGCAAATAATAATTTAGTTCAAGCGAATGGAGATTGGGTAAGAGGCGTTCAAAAAGCAGATACGAAACAAGATTATGCTTTTGCAGAAATTGATTTAACAGGAAACTTTA
>JAULXA010000064.1:0-18089 GCA_032118875.1 Flavobacterium sp. | reverse complement strand
AAAGTAGTTACTAGTATTATATCTGGTAATAATACCTTTGTAATTATGCCAACTGGTGGTGGTAAATCTTTATGTTATCAATTACCTGCTTTGGTATTGGAAGGAACAGCTATTGTTGTTTCACCACTTATTGCCTTAATGAAAAATCAAGTGGATGCGATTCGAAGTATGGGTTCAGACGTTGGTGTGGCGCATGTTTTAAACTCGTCATTAAATAAAACGGAAGTAAATCAGGTAAAAGCAGATATTTTATCTGGAAAAACAAAAATGCTTTATGTTGCTCCAGAATCTTTAACAAAAGAAGATTATATTCAGTTTCTAAAGTCGGTCAAAATTTCATTTGTTGCGATTGACGAAGCGCATTGTATTTCAGAATGGGGTCACGATTTCCGACCAGAATACAGAAACCTAAGAAGCATTATCAAACAATTAGGCGATGTGCCAATTATTGGGTTAACAGCTACAGCAACTCCAAAAGTGCAAGAAGATATCTTGAAAAACTTGGATATGCCAAATGCTAATACGTTTAAAGCTTCTTTTAATAGACCAAATTTATATTACGAAATACGCCCAAAAACAAAAAATGTTCAAGGCGATTTAATACGATTTATCAAGCAACACAAAGGAAAATCTGGTGTAATTTATTGCTTAAGTAGAAAAAAAGTAGAAGAAATTGCACAAGTTTTACAAGTAAATGGAATTTCAGCAGTTCCTTATCACGCAGGTTTAGATGCGAAAACACGTGCCAGACATCAAGATATGTTCCTTATGGAAGATGTTGATGTGGTTGTGGCAACTATCGCTTTCGGTATGGGAATTGATAAACCAGATGTACGTTTTGTCATTCACCACGATATTCCAAAGTCGCTTGAAAGTTATTATCAAGAAACAGGAAGAGCAGGAAGAGATGATGGTGAAGGAATTTGTTTAGCGTATTATTCATACAAAGACATTGAAAAGTTAGAAAAATTCATGTCGGGTAAACCAATTGCTGAACAAGAAATTGGATATGCTTTGTTACAAGAAGTGGTGGCTTATGCCGAAACATCTATGTCGAGAAGAAAATATTTATTGCATTATTTCGGTGAAGAATTCGATGATGTGAATGGTGATGGCGCGGATATGGATGACAATGTTAGAAATCCGAAAAAGAAAACAGAAGCACAAGATCAGATTGTTACTTTGCTTGAAGTTATTAAGGATACGAAACAATTATTCAAACCAAAAGAAGTTATTTTGGGATTAGTGGGTAAAATTAACGCCATAATCAAAGCTCAAAAAATAGATACGCTTAAAACGTTCGGAAGTGGAAAAGACCACGACGAAAAATATTGGATGGCATTAATTCGTCAAATTTTAGTGGCGGGTTTAATTTCAAAAGACATTGAAAGTTACGGAGTTTTAAAAGTGACCAAAGCTGGAAATGATTTTATCAAAAAACCGTATTCATTTATGGTGGCGGAAGATCATGAGTTTAGTGAAGAAGAAGATGAAAATATCATTGCAGCAGCAAAATCTACTGGTACAGCAGATGAAGCGTTAATGGCAATGTTAAAAGATTTACGTAAAAAAGAAGCAAAAAAACATAATGTGCCGCCGTTTGTGGTTTTTCAAGATCCATCTTTAGAAGACATGGCACTGAAATATCCAATTTCAATTGATGAATTAAGTAATGTTCATGGAGTTGGAGAAGGGAAAGCGAAGAAATTCGGTAAACCTTTTATCGAATTAATTTCGAGATATGTAGAAGATAACGACATCATTCGCCCGGATGATTTAGTGGTAAAATCAACTGGAGCAAATTCAGCTAATAAATTATATATCATTCAAAATATTGATAGAAAATTAGCATTAGATGATATTGCTTCTGCAAAAGGATTAAAGTTTGACGATTTGTTGAAAGAAATGGAACAAATTGTGTTTTCTGGAACAAAACTGAACATAAAATATTGGATTGACGACATTTTAGACGAAGATCAACAAGAAGAAATTCACGAGTATTTTATGGAATCAGAATCGGATAGTATAGAAAAAGCCTTAAAAGAATTTGATGGCGACTACGATACCGAAGAACTTCGATTGATGCGAATTAAATTTATTAGCGAAGTAGCGAATTAAATTTTTATTGCATAAAAAATTAAACTTGATTCTTAAAAAAGTGTTTTTAACGTAACGCCCCATATCTTTTTTAGAAACTCTTTTTCAAATGTATTTGTAATGGAAAATTCTATACAAATTCTCATTGTTGAAGATGAAATGATAATTGCAGCCAATATTTCGTTGCAACTGACTCATTTAGGATACGAAGTAATTGGAATAATTCCAAGAGCTGACGAAGTCTTGCCTTATATTCGCACAAAATTACCAGACATTCTTCTTTTAGATATTAATTTAAAAGGAAATTTAGACGGAATTGATTTAGCACATTTAATTCTGGCGGAATTTAAAATTCCAATAATTTATCTAACCGCTAATACTGATGAAACTCATTTTAATAGAGCAAAAGTCACCAATCCGTATGCTTTTATTTCAAAACCTTTCAAAAAATTAGATTTACAACGCGCTATTGAGTTGACCATAATCAGATTTCAAAAAGAACAAGAAAAAGAACAAGAAAAAAATGGGTCTTTAGATATTGAAACGCCATATATATTAAGTGATTGCATCTTTGTTCGTAGTCATGATAAAATGATAAAAGTATGTATAAATAATATTTTATACATTGAAGCTGAACGTAACTATTGTAAAATTCATTGCATAGACAAAGAGTATTTATTGGTTATGACCTTAAAAGATTTAGAAGAAAAATTTACAGACAAACCACTTTTAAGGATTCACCGTTCCTATATTGTAAACCTTTCACACATTGATGAAATAGCAACAAGTCATGTTGTAGTTGCCAAAAAAGCAATTCCGATAAGTTCTGATTTTAAAAAAGAACTGCTCTTGCATATTCAAAAAGTATAGTATTTAAAATCCCTAACTATGAAAAAAAATATTATTTTTATTTTGCTTCTCATATTTAGTACAGGATTTGCACAAACCACAATTACTAAGAAACATTCTACGGATGAAGTTTTAAAACGTAGTAAAACCTATCAGAACAAGGCATTGTGGTTTCAAGATATGCCACAATACAATCAGGATAGTATTACTTATTATTTTGAAAAAGTAATTAACTTACTCAAAAATAGTCCAAAACTTAATAGCGAAGAGCTAGGAACAATTTATTTACAACAAACCAATGTTTCTCAAGTTTATAATTCCTATACGAGTTTAGATTCACTTTCGCTAATTGGTTGGTCTTACATAGCAAAAACACCTATAAGTAAGAGAAATAAGTTGTTAGAATATGAATTTTTAGTGAACTGGGCACTAATCAAACATGAATTAGGTGAAAGTAAACTAGCATTGAAATTATTATATATAGCATTACTGCTCACAGAAGATTTTAAAACTCCAGATTTACAAGCGAAAATTGTAAAAGATAAAGGTGTTTTTTACGAAAGATGTCAACTGGAAGAAGAACAGAAACTTGCTTATTCCTATTTGTTACAAAGTCGTTTTTATTATGAACAAAAAGGAAAAGAAAAGAATAGCTTAGAATTGTTTGCTATTTATCGCTCTATGATAGGTTATTTTGATCTACGTTCAAATGACTCTGTTTTTTACTATTCGAATCAAATTAAATCACTTTTAAAATATATTAAGAAACCTCAAAATCACGCTTGGTATTATGCAACATCAGGGAGAGATTTAGTTACTTATCCGAAAAATAATGAAAAAATAATTAGCGAAAAACAATATGAGGAAGGTAAAAATAATTTAATAAAAGCATTAGCCATTTTAGAAAAATATAAAATCAAAAAAAATAAAATTAGACCTTATGCTTATGGAATTTTAGCAGATTTGTATTTGAGAGAGAAAAAATATGATTTGGCAATTAGCAATTATAATAAAAGTAAAGAAGGATATTTGTTAATGAAAAACAGAATAGGAGCTATCGATATTACTTCTTTTATTGGAAAAGCCTACCAGGAAAAAGGAGATTTAACCAAGGCTTTAACGTATTTCAAGGAGTATTATAACGAATCTATTGCTTTTCAAAAGGAAAGAAATGAAAGAGGTTTAAGAGAAAACGAACTTCAAATAAATCTGTTAGCACAAGATAAAAAATTAATAGAAAAGCAAAATTTGCAAAACATTTTTATCATTGCTTTACTTATTGGAGCATTACTATTAGCATTGGCATATTGGCGTTTTAAAAGAAAACAAAAAAGGAACAAACAACTCGCTTTGTTAAATGATGATTTAGAAAATAAAAATGTGCTGCTTGACAAAAAAAATGCAGAAAATGAATTGTTGCTTAGAGAAATTCATCATCGAGTTAAAAACAATCTTGAAGTAGTTTCGAGTTTACTTGCCTTGCAATCAGCACAGATAAGTGATCCAAATACTAAAGAAGCCATTACTGAAGGACAAAATAGAGTAAATTCTATAGGAATTGTGCATCAAAAATTATATCAAGGCACTAATCTCGGGGCTGTAGATATGAAAGATTATTTTTTAAATCTAAGTGAAAGTGTTCTTGATAGTTTTGGAGCAGAACAACGTATCGATTTAGAACTTGCAATGGAAAATATGAATTTAGATATTGATACCGCCGTTCCATTAGGGTTAATCGTCAACGAATTGTTAACCAATTGTATTAAATATGCTTTCCCAAAAGGCAAACAAGGAACTATTGTTATTAAGCTTCATAAACAAGAGAATAACATTCTTCATCTAGAAGTAGCAGATAATGGTGTAGGAAAATCAGGTGTTACACATGGAACTGGATTTGGCGGACAACTCGTTTCGTTACTTACACAGCAACTTAACGGTACGATGACAGAAAAAAGCAAAAATGGGACAACGCTTATTTTTGATTTTAAAATGAAAAAATCAGCTTAAATTACTATAAAGTTAACTAGTAATACATTCGAAATGTATTTTTTTTCTTTGATAAGTAAAACCAACTCTTCGGACATTTTTCAATGCCTTTCGTCCTAAAGTACTTTTTATTAGTTATGATTATTAGTTACTTTGATGTAGTATTAAAAACACAAAAACAATAACACATATGAAATATAAGAGAGCAACACAAAGTAAAAAAAATAAACTTAGGAAAGATGAGCAACAGGAACGGTTAGAAATATTTGAATCAACAATTGCCAGTTTTAATTCTTTTCAAGTTGCAGATATTCCAAATTCGATTTTAAGAATAATTGAAACAGATAATTTATAATTACTCTAAGAAAAAACAAACTATCCAAAACGAAAACACCGCATTAGATACAATTACAAGGTTTCTGTTTCAATTAGTTTAAAAAACGAATTAAAAACAAAATTTTATAACTATAAAAAAAAAACAAAATTAAATTACAAAAAAATGAAAACAATTTTCACTGCAATATTTACTTTATCGATGTTTATATTCATTTCTTGCGAAAACAATAGTGATGTAAGTGCAGCATCAAATGAAAAAACTGTTATAAAAACTACAGTTCCCATAGCGGAAGAAACTCCTTTTTTTGAACCTTTTAAAGTTGTGTCAATTGTACATACTGTAAAAGATTTTGATGAATGGAGAAAAGCGTTTGACGCTCACATAAGTACTCGTGAAGCAAGTGGTTTAACGCTAAGAGCATTGGCAAGAGGAACAGAAGATCCAAACAAAGTTTTTATTGTTCTGAATGTGTCAAACATGAAAAAAGCGAACGCTTTTATTAATAGTATTGATCTTAAAAAAGTAATGCAAAAAGCCAATGTTACCAGTAAACCCGATATAATTTTCGCAAATGTAATTCGAATGGGGAAATCTCCTGAAGAATTTAAAGGACGACTTAGAATAGGAAGTAGAGTAAAAGATTTTGATGCTTGGTTGAAAATATTTGATGCCGAAGGTAAAGAAACAAGAGCTACTTATGGCTTGATAGATAGAGCAATTGCTCAAAATGTAAATAATCCAAACATAGTTTATTTGACTTTTGCTGTTACCGATTTAGAAAAAGCAAAAGCAAGATTAAAATCACCTGAACTTAAAAAATTAATGGACGAAGCAGGTGTTTTAACCGAACCAGTTATCGATTTTTATATAAGTGCTATGTAATCTGGTTTTATAAAATATATGTTTTTAATCTAAAAAGAATTTTTTTAAAGATTCCAAATTCTAATTCATAATTAATTAGGGTTTGGAATTTTATATTTTGTCTAACTTTTTCTGTTTGAAAAGTTTATAAAAATACTAAGTCTATGTTTGTCAGTATTAAACAAAAAATAAATATCTGCTAAAGTTCAAAATTCGTTGTTTTTTTTGTTTAATTATTTTTAATTTTGATTAAACAAAAAAAACAATAACTATGAAAAAATTAAATCAAACATTTAAAGTTATGAGTGTATTATTCATAGCTTTTTTCGTCACAAGTTGTGATGACGACGAAGGAATGGTTACGCTACAAGAACAATCAATCGTACAATTAGCGAGTTCACGAACTGAATTTTCAATTTTGGTAACGGCATTAAATAAAGCTGGACTTACAACAACACTTAATTCATCTGGTAATTTCACTGTTTTTGCCCCAACAAATGATGCTTTTAATGCATTTTTAACTGCAAATAGTTTTGCTAATTTAGATGCTGTACCCGTGCCATTATTAAGAGAAGTTCTTCTTAATCATGTAATTGCGGATGAACTTTTTTCTAACGAATTGAGCACAACTTATGTGAAAACTTTAGCTACAGGCGCTGCATCAACAACAAATACATTGAGTATGTATGTTAATGTTTCTCCTTCTGAAGTTAGATTAAATGGCGTTTCTTCTGTTACTGAAGCTAATATTGATGCTTCAAATGGTGTAATTCATAAAGTAAATGCGGTTATTGGATTGCCAACAGTTGTAACACATGCCACTGCGAATGCTAATTTCACATCTTTAGTTGCAGCTTTAACTCGTTCAGACCAAACAGATCAAAATTTTGTTGGAATATTGTCTGGAACGCCTAACTCTCCGTTTACTGTTTTTGCTCCAACAAATGCAGCTTTTAATAGTTTGTTAACTGAGTTTAGTTGGGTCGATTTGAATGCTGTTCCAGAAACAGTTTTAGAAAAAACATTAAAATATCACGTGGTTGCGGGTTCAAATATATTAGCGGCAGGAATTCCTTCTACGGCTACAAATATCAATACGTTTTTAGGTCAAACTTTTAGTGTAAATGCTACTGGTGGTGCAAAAATTACCGACTTTAATAACAGAGTTAGTAATATTGTAGCAACGGATGTTCAATGTGATAATGGTGTAATTCATGTTTTAGACAAAGTAATTGTACCTAATCTCAACTAATATATTTTCTCTTATTTTGAAAACCAAATTCCATATCTTCTATTGGAATTTGGTTTTTTATTTGGTTTTTTCTTCAAAAACTTCACCTCTATGTGGACGCAAAGCATCTCTAAAAGTAATCATATCGGCTTCTTCCACAACTAAATAAGCAATGGCGTACATGTCGTTTAAAATTTCAAACCCCGTAATTTTTAAAGGATAATCTTCTTTTTCTAAAAATTCTTTCAAATGAATTTCATGATGTTCCGCCGTTTTCGCAGAAGCTTGCCCACGAAAATCCCAAATTAGTTTTATTTGTCTCATCTGGCAAAGTTACAAATGATTTAAGCTCTTTTCAAATCCATTATAAAATTTGTACTTTTGCATTATATTTTAAGATAAAAAATTAATGCCACGCGAACTACTCATTCAAGTTTCTCCAGAAATGGCGAATAACGAAGAAATGTTATACCAACACGTTTCTAAATTAGTACACACTTCTGTATCTGATTTACAAAAAATTGTGGTGGTAAAACGCTCTATTGATGCCCGACAAAAAGCCATAAAATTCAATTTAAAATTAAATATTTACTTTAAAGATGAGGTGTTTACCGAATCTAAAATTGAATTACCCAATTATCCAAATGTAACTAATAAACAAGAAGTTATTGTAGTTGGTGCTGGTCCTGCAGGATTATTCGCGGCGTTACAATTAATCGAATTAGGTTTAAAACCAATTGTTATAGAACGTGGAAAAGATGTTCGTGGTCGACGTAGAGATTTAAAAGCGATAAATGTTGACGGAATTGTAAACGCCGATTCAAACTATTGTTTTGGTGAAGGTGGCGCAGGAACGTATTCTGACGGAAAATTATATACACGTTCTAAAAAACGTGGCGATGTAGATAGAATTTTACAATTATTAGTCGCTTTCGGAGCTACAGAAGAAATTCTTGTAGAAGCACATCCGCACATCGGAACCAATAAATTACCCCAAATTATTCAAGATATTCGCGATAAAATTATCGAATGTGGTGGACAAGTTTTGTTCGAAACACGTGTCACAGATATTTTAGTTAAGAACAATGAAGTAGACGGAATTGTGACTCAAAACGGAGAAACCATTCATTCTAAAAAAATCATTCTAGCAACAGGACATTCCGCTCGTGATATTTTCGAATTATTACATAAAAAAGACATTTTCATTGAAGCGAAAGCTTTTGCATTAGGCGTTCGTGCAGAACATCCACAAGATTTGATTGATAAAATTCAGTATTCTTGTGATTTCCGTGGCGAATTTTTACCACCATCACCATATTCTATCGTAAAACAAGTCAATGGACGTGGAATGTACTCCTTTTGTATGTGTCCTGGTGGTGTAATTGCACCTTGCGCCACAGCTGATGGAGAAGTAGTTACCAATGGTTGGAGTCCAAGTAAACGGGATCAAGCTACAGCCAATTCTGGAATTGTAGTGGAATTACGTTTGGAAGATTTTAAACCTTTTGAAAAATTCGGACCTTTAGCAGGAATGGAATTTCAAAAACAAATTGAACAAAAAGCATGGCAATTGGCTGGGAAAACGCAAAAAGTTCCAGCACAACGAATGATAGATTTTACACAAACGAAAGTTTCAAAAGATATTCCAAAAACATCATATGTTCCTGGAACAACTTCGGTAGAATTAGGGGAAGTTTTTCCATCATTTTTAACACAAACGCTGCGTGAAGGTTTTTCAGCTTTCGGAAAATCGATGCATGGTTATTTAACCAACGACGCGATTTTACACGCACCAGAAAGTAGAACGTCATCACCAGTTCGTATTCCAAGAGATAATATTTCTTTGGAACACGTTCAAATTAAAGGTTTATATCCATGTGGAGAAGGAGCGGGTTACGCTGGCGGAATTATTTCTGCAGCAATTGATGGTGAAAAATGTGCTTTAAAAATAGCAGAGGCATTAAGTAATTAAAAAATCTTTGCGAACCTTGCGAAAACCTTAGCGTCTTTGCGATAAAAAAAAACTTTATGACATTAAAAGGACAAAATATCCATTTGCGAGCACTCGAACCTGAAGATTTAGATTTTCTATACGAAATAGAAAACAACGAATCTGTTTGGGAAGTGAGTAACACGCAAACGCCTTATAGTAAATGGGTTTTGAAGCAATATTTAGAAAATGCACATCAAGATATTTTCGAAGCGAAGCAATTGCGTTTAGTTATTGTTTTATCAGTAACCAATGAAAAAGTAGGCTTAATAGATTTATTCGATTTTGATGCGAAAAATAGTCGTGCCGGAATTGGAATAATTATTTCCGAAAACTTTAGAAATCAAGGAATTGGGAAAGAAACATTAGAGTTGATTTCAAATTTCGCATTTACACATTTGAATTTGCATCAATTATTTGCAAATATTACTACAAATAATGAAGCTAGTTTACAGCTTTTTAGTAATTTTGGATTTCAGAAAATCGGAGTAAAAAAAGATTGGAATAAAACAAATGGTACTTTTGTAGATGAAGTATTTTTTCAACTAATAAATAAAAAATAAAAATTTTGGGAGCAAAAAAATTATTCTTAAGAATTATAAGTATTGGAGCCTTATTCATTATTGTTTGTGGTGGATATGTTATAAATAAAGCCTTTACAGGAAATACAAAATTTGAGGAAGAGGAAGTATTTGTATACGTGCCAACCGATTCTAAATATGAAGATGTAAAGAAAATTTTAGCACCATATGTAGAAAATCAAGATAAAATTGATTGGGTAGCTTCAAAAAGAGAATACGATACGAATGTAAAAGCAGGTAAATTTCTATTAAAAAAAGGAATGAGTAGTTTCAGTATTGTTCGTGCGTTGCGATTAAATACGCCTGTGAAATTAGCTTTTAATAATCAAGAAAAAGTGCAAGATTTATTTGTAAGATTGGCATCGCAAATTGAGCCTGATACAACAAAATTGAAAGACATTTTCACAAACGATACTTTTTTACAAGAAAATGGTTTGAATAAAGACAATGTGATGTCGTTTTTCATTCCAAATAGCTACGAATTTTATTGGAATATTACTCCAGAAGAATTGTCTGAAAAATTAACAAAAGAATACAAAAGATTCTGGAACGATGGTAGATTAGCGAAAGCCAAAGCGTTGAATTTAACGCCAGCTCAAGTATATACTTTAGCTTCAATCGTACATAAAGAAACCGCCAAAGCAGACGAAAGACCAAAAGTTGCCGGAGTTTATTTAAACCGATTAAACAAAAACATGCCATTACAAGCAGATCCAACGGTTATTTATGCTTTAAAACAAAAATCAAACAATTGGGATTTAGTGGTAAAACGTGTGATGCACAACGATTTAATGACAAGTTCTCCATACAACACTTACAGAAATACAGGTTTACCTCCAGGACCAATCTTTATGCCAGATGTTTCTGCAATTGATGCCGTTTTAAGTCCAGAAAAACACGAATATTTATATTTCTGTGCGAGTGTAGAAAGATTCGGTTATCATGAATTTGCAACTAATTATGACGAGCATTTAAAAGTGGCTGCAAAATATGCGAATTGGGTAGCGAAACAAAACTACAAAAGATAATTTTTTATTATAATTTGAATCAGGTGTAAGTGTTAAAATACTACTTACACCTGATTTTTTTATACTATTCCTCGATTTTCCACGTTACTATACAATGAAATTTTTTATAACTGCCATTTTCCTTCTTTTTATAAGCTTGGGTTTTTCACAAGAAAATCTAATACATACCGTACGTAAAGGTGAATCACTTTACAGTATTTCTAAAAAATATAACGTTTCTGTTTCTGATTTAGAACTACTTAATCCAACTGCGAAAAAAGGTTTGGCTGTGAATGCTGTACTGCAAATTTCTTCAAAAAAGGAAACGGAAGTTGTAGAACATGAAGTTGTTGCCAAAGAAACGTTATTCGGATTATCGAAAAAATACAATATTAGTATCGAAAAGTTGAAACAATTGAATCCAAGTGTGGAATCGGAAGGCTTGAAAGTTGGTATGATTTTGAAAATTTCGAAAACTAAAAACAGTTCTATTCCTGAAAGAATTATAGTTGAAAAACCAAAACCTATAAAAATAGAAGATTCTCAAATTCAAGAAGTTTTTCATACGGTTTTACCCAAAGAAACCAAATACGGACTTTCTAAAAAATACAAAATCAGTATTACTGAATTAGAAAGATTAAATCCACAAATTAGAAACGATTTAGCTGTTGGAACTCGATTGGTAATTCATACATCAGAAAAAATTGATAAAGAAGTTGTAGTAGAAGAAGTTGTTTTTCCAAAAGAAATTAAGCTAGTTTCTGAAAAAGGTTTGTCAAATGCGGAATCCGTAATTGCAATTGCTTCAAGTAATATTGGTACAAAATATAGAAGTGGCGGAATCGATTCTGCAGGTTTTGATTGTTCTGGTTTGATGTTTTCGTCTTTTAAAACTATAGATATTGTTTTACCAAGAACGTCTTCGGAACAATCGAATTTTGGTATAAAAGTGGATAAAATCTCAGCTCAAAAAGGCGATTTAATCTTTTTTGCAACAAATGGTTCCTCTCATATTAATCATGTTGGTTTAATCACTGAAGTTTTAGAAAACGATATTAAATTCGTGCATTCTTCAACAAGTTCAGGTGTGATAATTTCTTCGGTAACAGAAGATTATTATGACAAACGATTTGTACAAATCAACAGAGTTATTTCTCAATAATAGTTTAAATTTTTCTTTTTTATCTGGTCAATTCGAGTGTTCCGATGAAGTTTGAATCGGAATGTATCGAGAATCGTTTTCTTTTTTTATCTTTAGCAAAACTATAATTTTACTATGGAGAATAAGACTGAGTTTAAAAAAGAATTAGGATTGTTAAATGCAACCAGTTTAGTCGCTGGTTCGATGATAGGTTCCGGAATATTTATTGTAACCTCAATAATGGCAAGAGATATTGGTGGTGCTGGCTGGATTTTACTAGCTTGGATACTAACTGGTTTCTTAACGCTTGCAGCTGCTTTAAGTTATGGCGAATTAGCTGGAATGATGCCAAAAGCAGGTGGACAATATGTATACATTCAGCGTGCTTACGGAAAAATGATGTCTTTTTTATACGGTTGGACTGTTTTTACAGTAGTTCAAACTGGTGTGATTGCAGCTGTTGCAGTTGCTTTTGCTAAATATACCGCCATATTTTTTCCGGTTTTAAGTGATAGTTTAATGGAAATCGGTTCCTATAAAATTCAATACCAACAAGTATTGGCCATTTTGAGTATCGTAGTTTTAACCGTAATCAATAATCAAGGTGTAAAAAGCGGAAAAAACCTTCAATTTGTATTTACTGCAGCTAAGTTATTTGCCTTGTTTGCTTTAATTGTTTTTGGTTTGTATGTTGGTTTGCAATCGGATACTTTAGCTAATAATTTTACTGATATGTGGGCGGCTTCCAAAACTACAATTGTAGATGGAAAAATTACTACTGAAGTTTTAACAGGTTTTGCAATAATTGGAATGCTTGGTTTTACGATGATCAACTCTTTGTTTTCATCTGATGCTTGGAATAACATTACTTTTATCGCGGGAGAAATTAAAGAACCACAAAAAAATATTCCAAAAAGTTTATTCTTAGGAACTTTAATTGTTACGATAATTTATTTATTGGCCAATTTGGCTTATTTCTCTTTATTGCCTTTAGATGGAAATCCATTAGCAACAGATTTTTTAGGACAAGGAATTAAATATGCCAACGAAGATAGGTTAGGAGCAAGTGCTGCTTCAGTAATTTTTGGAAATGCTGGTGTTTTTATCATGGCGGGATTAATTATGATTTCCACTTTTGGATGTAATTCAGGCTTAATTTTAGCTGGCGGAAGATTGTTTTATGCGATGAGTAAAGACGGTTTGTTTTTTAAAAGTGCCGGTGAATTAAACAAAAATCAAGTACCAGAAAAAGCACTTTGGATGCAATGTATTTGGGCTTCAGTGTTATGTTTGTCAGGAAAATATGGCGATTTATTAACGTATGCGACTTTTGCCAATTTATTGTTCTACGTGCTAACGATTTACGGAATTTTCATTCTTCGGAAAAAAGAACCCGATACGCCAAGGCCATACAAAGCTTTTGGTTATCCTTTTGTACCCATTTTGTATATAATATTGATTTCAATAATCAGTATTATATTATTAATATACGATACAAGAAATACAGGTTTAGGTTTAGGAATTGTGTTATTGGGAATTCCAGTTTATTATTTGACTCAGAAAAAAGAATAAAAAATAAACATGACAGGTTTCATACTTGTCAGCATATTTGTTTTTATTTTAACACTTTGGAGAGCAGATATAGTTACAATGTTCAAATGCTTTGGAAGATAAAATGATGGAAAAAGAAAATAAAGTTATATTATGAATACTGAAATTTTTAAATTCATCTGGTTGTTTTTATTAACATTATTAGTTATATATATTGTGTTAAAAATTAAACCATCAAAGACAAATGTTTTATCAAAAATGAGACATGTATTTTGTATTGTAATTTCAGTGCTTTTTGCAATTGGAATATTGTTCGAAATTATTAAAAGGATTTTAAAGTATTAATATTATTACAGCTAAAGTTCTTATATATTTGATTTTTTTTAGACGTGGGTGAAGCTGCACCCTTTTTTATTTGTAGCCTGAGGCACTCGAAGGTAACAAATAAAAAAGATATATAGGAAAACACGAAGATAAGTGATCTGAAAAGTGGTTTGGTTCTTCTGAAAAAAAAATCCGACTTATTTTTCAAAAACAAGTCGGATTTAAAATAATAATTACCTTATTTTTAATAATACATATAACGTCTTACTTTAGCAATATATTTTGCTAAACGAATTACTTGGTGACTGTAACCATATTCGTTATCATACCAAATGTATAATACGATATTTTTACCATCTCCAGAAACAATTGTAGCATTACTATCATAAATTGAAGGTTGTGCCGTTCCAACAATATCTGAAGAAACTAATTCGTTGTTCATTGAATATTTAATTTGCTCTACTAAGTTTCCTTCTAAAGCATATTTTTTCATGATTTCGTTTAATTCTTTAACAGATGTTTCTCGGCCAACTTCTAAATTTAAAACCACTAATGAACCATTTGGAACAGGAACACGAATAGCGTTTGAAGTTAACTTACCTGCTAAACTTGGTAAAGCTTTTGCAACGGCGCTACCAGCACCAGTTTCAGTAATTACCATGTTTAAACCTGCCGCTCTACCACGACGGTATTTTTTATGCATATTATCCACCAAATTTTGGTCGTTTGTATACGCGTGGATCGTTTCTAAATGTCCTTTTACAACACCTAAAGTTTCTTCAACTACTGCTAAAATTGGCGTAATAGCGTTAGTTGTACAAGAAGCAGCTGAGAAAATATTTACTTCATCCGGATTGTAATCTTCATGATTTACACCATAAACAATATTTGGAACACCTTTTCCTGGAGCAGTTAATAAAACTTTATCTGCACCTTTAGAAGTTAAATGTCTTGCTAAAGCTTCTTCAGTTGTAAAAGCTCCCGTATTATCAATAACTAAAGCGTCATTGATTCCGTAAGCTGTATAGTCAATTTCTTCAGGAGAATTTGCTGTAATAATATGAACAGTTGTTCCGTTAATAATTAAAGCATTGTTTTCTGGATCAGCAGTAACTGAACCTTCAAAATCACCGTGAACTGAATCGTAACGTAATAAAGAAGCACGTTTTTCTAATAAAATCGCATCATTTTTATCACGAGTTACAATCGCACGTAAACGTAATTGTTGTCCTTTACCAATTTTGCTCATCATTTCACGAGCTAATAAACGACCAATACGTCCAAATCCATAAAGAACTACATCTTTAGGAACAATTTCAGAAGTATCTTTTGCATTTTTCAATTTGTCAATAACAAATGCAGTTGCATCGTTATATTTATCGTCTTCTAAGTGAAATTCGTATGTTAATTTCCCAATATCAATACGAGAAGGTGGTAAATCTAAATTTTCAATCGCTCTAGCAATTTCAACCGAATCAAAAATATTAATTGGTTTTTCTACAAAAGCACCAGCATATTCGTGTAAGTTGATAATGTCAGAAACATTTCTATCTATCAATTGATTTCTAAATAATACTAATTCAATAGATTTGTCGAACCATAAATCGCTTATAATTCTAACAAATTCTACACATGCTTTTCTTCTGTCTGCTTGAAAAGCTAATTCTTTTTCGTAAATAGTGTTGTTGTTCATGAAAATATAGATTGTGTTACTAATTTGATGCAAAAGTATATATTTCAATCGTTTTCGTAAAACTTTTTTCCATTTTTTAATGATTAGTTTTTTAAAATAGATAATTATTCTTTTTGTTTAATTTACTTTTTCTAATTTTGACAAAAATACATTTGAAGATGAAGTTTAAATACTTACTACTTATTAATTTACTTATTTCAGTGTTTGCATATTCACAAGATTCTATTCCAAAGTTTAAATGGTTACGTTCTGGTCTTATTTTGGGTTATGCGTCACAAAACACCTACATAAAACAAGAGTGGGATTACACGTATGAAAGTAAGATTATTAAGTTTTCTAATCATTTTAACTGGTTGAGAAAACAAAAACACAGTTGGGAAATTTTAGTAGAGCCAAGTTATTACCGTTCGAAACATCAGATGATAAATTACTGGTTTATTAGTCATACCGTAGAAAACGGTGACGAACTTCGAGCGAAATATATGCAATTAAAAACAATTAATGAATATGTTTTAAATGTAGGATTGGTGTATAGAAGGTATTTAAATTTAAATTCTTCGGTTTTTGCTACTTTAAATTCTGGGCCAATGTATATTGATACAGATACAGAACGATTGAAAAAAGGATTTGCATTTAGCGATATTCTTTCTGTTGGATATAATTACAAAGTAAAAAATATTTCTTTTGATGCGAAGTTTATGTTCAGACATGCTTCAAATGCGAATTTGCAAATGCCAAATTTCGGATTGAATTCTGCAGGTTTTGAAATTGGTTCATATTACGAATTCAATTAAAAAAAATTCGCAAAACATAATCTGCTTTGCGAATTTTTAGTTAAGTATTTTAGATAAATTAATTATAAAAAGATACGATACATTTGTCCGTTTTTAGCGATAATTTGATAACGCGTTTTTTCAGTAGCTTCTTTTTTAGCTAAATACGCCGAAACACTTTCCATATCAGTTGCTCGCATATTATCTACTTGAGTTACAATGGAACCCCTTAAATCATCTGCATATTCTGCATAATCAGCATTTGTAACTTGCTTAATTTTTATACCATTTTTCAAATTGAATCGTTTCTTGTCATTGGCATCTAAATCTTCAAATTCAATACCATTAAATTCGTAAGCAATTAATTCTTTTTTGGTTAATGGAACATTTAATGCCATGTTTTTCCCATCTCTTACAAGCGAAACTTTTACAATGTCGTTAGGTCTTTTAGTGTTGATAACCGTTGCCATTTCTGCAGAGGATGCAATTTTTTTATCGTCTAATTTGACAATAATATCGCCTTTTTCAATTCCAACTTTTTCTGCACCAGAATTTCTATTTACTTTACTTACATAAAATCCTTCTGTTTGCTTTATTCCATATTTTTTGGCTGCTTCGGCATTTAATTCGCCACCTTCAACACCTAAAATTCCACGTTGTACATTTCCGAATTTCATTAAATCTTCAATGATTTTTTTTGTAATATTTGAAGGAACTGCAAAAGAATAACCTGTATAACTTCCAGTTGGAGAAGAAATCATTGTATTAATTCCAATTAATTCTCCATTCGTATTTACTAAAGCACCACCGCTATTTCCTGGATTCACAGCAGCATCTGTTTGTATAAAAGATTGAATGCTCGCTTTGTCTAAATTTCTAGCTTTTGCTGAAATAATTCCCGCAGTAACAGTCGAATTCAATTGATACGGATTACCAACGGCCAAAACCCATTCGCCGACTTTAATATCATCAGAATTTCCAAAAACAATAAATGGCAATTTTTCATCGGCATCAATTTTCAATAAAGCGATATCCATTTTACTGTCGGTTCCAATCAATTTTGCTTTGTACGCTTTGTTGTTGTTTAACGTCACTTCTAATTCTGTAGCGTCCTGAATTACGTGATTGTTTGTCACAATATAACCGTCTTCTGAAACAATTACTCCAGAACCCGTTCCAATTTGTTCTTGTTGTTGGCTTCCACCTCCATAAAAAAAGGATGCCCATGGATCAGTATACGTTCTTACGGAAACATTTTTCACGTGAACCACACTATGAATGGCTTTGTCTGCGCCAGTTGTAAAATCAATGTTTTCTGCTCCATTATAACTTACCGCTTTCGAATAATTTGGCGAAGTTGTAATAAACGAATCACTTTTTTGGTTTTCAATGAATTTATAGGCACCCAAAGTAACGGCACCACTCATTAATGATACAATAAATAGACTTCCTAAATTTTTCATCTTGTTCATTTTTTAAATTTTATAATGTAAATATATATAGGTTTTTTATAATTCAAATTTCGTTTAACGCACGATTAACAATGTTTAACACCTTTTTAGCATTTGGGCATTTCCTTACAGGTCGGGCTTTCCGCTATATCTCCGATTGGCAAAAAGCTACGGGCAAACCCTTGTTTTTGTCCATCGGAGGATGCCGCTGCAATCC
>JAULXA010000063.1:0-5458 GCA_032118875.1 Flavobacterium sp. | reverse complement strand
GACTTCATCCGCTTGAAACGTATAATCTCCAGGACCATTTTTCTGAATCTTAACCCCTAAATTACCTAATAAAGTAATTAGTTTATTCACATCAATAATGTCAGGAATATTCGTAACTCTAACTTTTTCTGAAGTTAATAAAACAGGACATAAAACCTGTAACGCTTCATTTTTTGCACCTTGTGGTTGCACATTTCCTTTTAAGGGCTTACCGCCTTCAATTTTGAATGTTCCCATTTATATTGTATTATTATTTGGATTATTAGGATTGTTTTTTGGTTTAAAGTTTTTGCCGCCTTTATAATTCGGATTATTTAAATTGGCTTTGGTATTGTCTGGCGAACTCGGTTTTGCATGTATAGGTGCATTCGGATTTCTATTGGTATTTTGTTGCGGTCTATTTTGGTTAGACGGCGGTCTGCTTGGATTTCTATTGGTATGAGTCGTTTCGTTTTTAGTAAAAAATTGCGTCTTATTCGACTGCTTTTTGTTTACTTTCAATAAATTCTGCGACGTAGAAAGCTCTTCTTTCATTGCCGTTAAGTTCAATTCACCATTAGACAATTCTAACAAATGATTGAAAATAACTTCATCCGTAACCGTATCTTTATTCCAACTCAAGAAACACTTTTTCATGTGATTCGCAATCACAATAATCAACGCGTTTTTCAATTCGCCTTCCTCCCATTTACGAGCTACATCAATCATATATTTGATGTTGTTTCCGTAAAATCTATATTTTGGAAAATTCTGAGGATACGCTAAACGATCTGGTTTTAGTTGCACTACTTCTCTTGTAGGAATTGGGTACGGAGAATCAATATCTAATTTAAAATCAGACATGATAAACAATTGATCCCAAAGTTTGTGCTGAAAATCGGGCACATCACGCAAGTGCGGATTTAAATTTCCTAAAACAGAAATTACATATCTAGCACCTTTATTGCGTCTCTCTCTATCTTCAATAACTGTAATTTGATCAATTAATTTTTGAACATATCGTCCGTATTCAGGAATAATCAAATGTTCCCTTTGCGAATTATATTCTAAAAAATTAATAGCTTCTTCGTTTCTATATGACATATTTATAATGAAATAATTCCTTCTATTATTGATAATTCTACGTATTTTTCAATAACTCTATCTGCATCTAGCATTGTAACGTTAATAGAAATACTAGTATATTTTCCTGTTTTAGAAGAATGTGTTTGTATAACGGCTCCCATATTATTGAACGTGTTTTCAACTAAATTAATGTTGGTATCACTAGTTGGAACAATAAATTTATATAAGTAAATGGCTGGCCAAGTTGTTGATTCTTCTAATTCTGATTTCAATCTAACGTAAAAATCTTCTGTCTCTTTATCCATGTAAATTTAAGCTAATAAAAGAACAAATATACATTTATAATGTTTCATTTAAAAATATAAATAATTAAGATTTTCAAAATAAAAAAAATGATAGTACATTTGAACTTTTAAGACACAAAATGAACAAAAAAATTATACTGCTAATTGGCGGACCAAGCTCTGGAAAAACGACTTTAATTAACCATTTGGAAAACGAAGGACACATTTGTTATCCGGAAATTTCTAGAGAAGTTATCTTAGAAGCTCGTGCAGAAGGTGCGGAATTCTTATTTTTAGAAAACCCTATGTTGTTTAGCGAAAGACTTTTAGAAGGCAGAATCAGACAATATCAAAACGCAACTAACGAAGATAAATCAGTTTTCATAGATAGAGGTATTCCAGATGTAGTAGCGTATATGGATTTTATTGGAGATACCTATCCAGAAAAATTTATTGAAGCTTGCGAAAAATACAAATACGATAAAATTTTCTTATTACCACCTTGGGAAGAAATTTACACTAGCGATGAAACACGTTATGAAACGTATGAAGAAGCAAGTAAAATTCATGATTTTTTAGTAGATACTTATAAGAAATACGGGTACGATTTACATGAAGTTCCAAAAACTTCTGTGGAAGAAAGATATGCTTTCATTATCAATCGCTTAAAAGACTAATTCGCATTAATGAATCAACCACTAGATGTATTAAAAGCGCACTGGAAACATGACGCTTTTAGACCTACTCAAGAGGAAATTATCAACACCGTATTATCCGGAAAAGATACTTTTGCCTTGTTGCCAACTGGTGGTGGAAAATCTATTTGTTTTCAGATTCCGGCGCTCATTAAACCTGGAATTTGCTTAGTAATTTCTCCTCTTGTCGCTTTAATGAAAGACCAAGTTGAGAATTTAAAAGTAAAAAACATAAAAGCAATAGCATTAACGGGCGGAATTTCCTTCGAAGAAACCAATAATCTTCTTGACAATTGTGCATTTGGCGGTTACAAATTTTTATATGTTTCGCCAGAACGTTTGCAACAAGATTGGGTTTTAGAAAGAATTAAAAACTTAAACGTAAATTTAGTCGCAATTGACGAAGCACATTGTATCAGTCAATGGGGACACGATTTCCGACCAGCCTATTTAAAAATCGCAGCTTTAAAAGAACACTTTCACGTACCTTTTATTGCTCTTACAGCCACTGCTACTCCACGAGTTCAAACCGATATTTGTACTTTATTACAACTTGAGAATCCTGTAATTTTTAAAAATTCGTTTGCACGAGAAAACTTGGGTTATCATATTATTAAAACCGAAGACAAACTCGGCAAACTGAAACAGATTTTCTTAAAAAATCCAGAGCCATCCATCGTTTATGTAAAAAATAGAAAAGCTTGTGTGGAATTCAGTAAAACTTTTAACGATTTAGGTTTCACTTCTACTTATTATCACGGCGGATTATCAAATAAAGAGAAAGATAAAAACATGAAATTGTGGCTAGAAGAAAAAGCCCAAATCATTGTCGCTACGAATGCTTTCGGAATGGGAATTGACAAACCGAATGTGAAAACTGTAGTGCATTTACAAATTCCAGATAATATCGAAAACTATTACCAAGAAGCCGGAAGAGCGGGAAGAAACGGAAATAAATCGTTCGCCTTATTGTTAACTCCGGAAATAAATGCAGAAAATTTAAAGAATTATTTCCTATCGAATTTACCAAATAAAGAGTTTCTACATTTGGTTTACAAAGACTTAAACAATCATTTTCAAATAGCTTACGGCGAAGGCTTTCAAGAGATTTTCTATTTGAATTTGAATCTGTTTTGTGCCAAGTTTAATTTATCTGTCATGAAAACGTTTGCTTGTTTGCAGTTTTTAGACCGACAAGGAATTATCACTTTAAACAACTTAATTAGCAATAAAGCGAGTTTACAATTTTTAATAGAAAGTAGAGAAGTAATTAGATATTGCAGTTTGAACGTCAAAGACGCTGCTGTTATTGAAACTATTTTACGAAATTATACGGGTGTTTTTGAACAAGTTACGATTATCAACACCGCATTAATTGCAACAAAATCGGGCACTTCAGAAGATAAAGTAATTAAAGTCTTGAATAAATTACATGCGCAAGAAATTATAGAATTAAAATTACAAAGCAACGATATTTCGATTTTATATAATGAACCTCGAGAAGACAGTTATACCATCAATCGAGTTGTAAAAGTTTTAGAAAATCAGAATCGGATTAAAGTTGAGCAATATAGTCAAATGCTGCATTTTGTTTCAGATAATTCGACTTGTAAATCTGTTTTTATTTCGAATTATTTCGGAGAAGAGACTGCCAAAGCTTGCGGGATTTGTTCTTATTGTACTTCTAAAAATAAATCGGAACCCAAATCTGTTTCAGAAAGTGTTCAAAATCTATTAAAAAAAGGAGCTTTATCTTCAAATGAAATCGAAAACAGGCTAACATTTTCAGCAGAAGAAATTATCTTTGCCTTACAAAACTTATTAGAAAACGATTTTATCTTTTTAAACGCTTCTAATAAGTATCAAATTAAGTAAAACAATAAAAAATCTTAGTGTCTTAGTGCCTTCGTGGCAAAAAAAATGCTTAGCAACTTACAATAACATGGAAAAATTAAGAATCGTATTTATGGGAACGCCCGACTTCGCAGTTGGAATTCTCGACACCATATATAATAGTAAATTTGAAATTGCTGCAGTAATTACAGCACCAGATAAACCCGCTGGTCGTGGACAAAAAGTTTCTGTAAGCGCGGTAAAAACTTACGCTTTAGAAAAAAAATTACCTATTCTACAACCTACGAATTTAAAAAACGAAGAGTTTTTAGCGGAATTAGCAAGTTATAATGCGAATTTACAAATTGTGGTCGCTTTTAGAATGTTACCGGAAGTCGTTTGGAAAATGCCAAAATTAGGTACGTTTAATCTTCATGCCTCTTTGTTACCTAATTATAGAGGTGCGGCTCCTATTAATTGGGCTATTATTAATGGAGAAACCGAAACCGGAGTGACAACTTTTTTTATTGATGATAAGATTGATACTGGCGCGATGATTTTAAATAAGAAAATTGCCATCGATCCAAATGAAAATGTGGGGCAACTTCACGATAAGTTGATGGTTTTAGGTTCAGAAACTGTTCTAGAGACGTTAGAGTTGATTGAAAAAGGAAATGTCACTACAACAATACAAACAGAAAATTCGGATTTAAAAACAGCTTACAAATTAAATAAAGACAACTGTAAAATTGATTGGACAAAATCGGGAATAGAAATTTACAATCAAATTAGAGGTTTATGTCCTTATCCAGCAGCTTGGACCTTTATTAAGGACGGAGAAAACGAATGGAACGTAAAAATTTACGATTCAAAATATATTGAAGAAGCTCACTCCATCAGTACAGGAACAATTATTTCTGGAAAAAAAGAAATGAAGGTTGCTGTTGCGAATGGATTCATACAAATAGAGAGTTTACAGTTTCCTGGTAAAAAGAAAATGCAAATTCATGAACTATTAAATGGAACCCAAATTAGCTCGGAAGCCTTTGTAAAATAACAAACTAAGCAAAAAGTCCCCTTTAAAACGGTACTTTATTAACATTTCAGCCGATTTATCAACATTTTTAACAAAAATAGTAGGAAATACTTGCACAGTTCAAGGATACGTATAAATTTGTAAAAGAAAAATATGTTTAATCAATTAAATAACTATCAATTATGAACAAATCAGAATTAATCGATGCAATGGCAGCAGCTTCAGGAATTACTAAAGCAGCAGCTAAATTAGCTTTAGAATCATTTTTAGGAAGTGTAGAAGGTACATTACAAAAAGGTGGAAGAGTTTCTTTAGTAGGTTTCGGATCATGGTCAATCTCAAAAAGAGCGGCTAGAGATGGAAGAAATCCTCAAACTGGAAAAACTATCAAAATTGCTGCTAAAAATGTAGTAAAATTCAAAGCTGGTGCTGAATTAGACGGAGCTGTAAACAAATAATATATATTTGATTTATTTAAAAAGCCTCTTCTTGTAAGAGGCTTTTTTTTTATGATAAACAGTATCGATTTATGAAAACATTAACAT
>JAULXA010000062.1:0-2735 GCA_032118875.1 Flavobacterium sp. | reverse complement strand
GGGATTACAGCCACTGCGATTCGTAATTTTGCCAATACAATTGGAATTGCTAAACGTTCGAATTTAATTGATGTATCGCTTTTAGATTTCTGTATTCGTGAAGATTTAAACAAAATTGCACCTCGTGTGATGGCGGTTTTAAATCCGATTAAATTGGTAATTACGAATTATCCTGACGGAAAAGAAGAATGGTTAACAGCCGAAAACAATCCTGAAGAAGAGGTAATGACATACAGAGAAGTGCCTTTTTCTAAAGAATTATATATCGAACAAGAAGATTTTCAAGAAGAAGCACATAAGAAATTTTTCCGTTTGACTTTAGGCACTGAAGTACGTTTGAAAAATGCGTATATCATTAAAGGAGAATCAGTTGTAAAAGATGCTAACGGAAATATTACTGAAATTCATTGTACTTATGATGTCGATTCTAAATCTGGTAGCGGAACAGAAGCAAGTAATAGAAAAGTAAAAGGAGTGATTCACTGGGTTTCAATCGCACACGCCAAAGAAGCAGAAGTTAGAATTTACGACCGTTTATTTACTCATGAAAATCCAGATGGAAACAAGGAAGTAGACTTCAAAGAATACATTAATCCAGAATCGTTAAAAGTGATTACAGGTTATGTTGAACCAAGTTTACAAACGTCTAAAGAATTAGATCATTTCCAATTTCAACGTTTAGGGTATTTCTGTGTCGATAGAGATTCTTCAGCAGAAAAACTAGTTTTCAACAAAACAGTTGGACTAAGAGATACTTGGGCAAAAGTTTCGGAACAGTAAAAACTGACTTGTCATGCTGAACTTGTTTCAGCATCTAAATTATATTTCAAACCTACAAGAATTTAACTTGTAGGTTTTTTTTGTTATTTCGAGAAATGAAGTATTTTAATAATTAAATCTAATCAAAATAATAATTTTCATCTATATTTACTATTATTTATAAAATCTATCTAAAATAAAATAGTTATAACTAAAAACATAAAAAAACGACTTTCATAAATTAATTATAAGAAAAAATTAATTTCCCTTAACCTCTTTTTACATCTCTACTTAAGAAGTTTTCTTAAATCGCTTTATTTTAGTTTTTGAACAAATTTCGTAGCAAAAATCATCATTTCAGGTTTAACGACGATTTAACACTACTTCAATTGAAATTTTGTAACTTTATATTTATTAAAAAAATAGTTATGGCAAACAATAATGGAAATAATGCATTAGCACTTTTACTTGGTGCTGCAATTGGAGTTGGAGTAGGAATTTTATTTGCTCCAGATAAAGGTTCAAAAACGAGAGAAAAATTAAAAGGCAATTTAGACGATTGGAAAATTGATGTGAATAATAAATTGGCGGATTATGAAGAAGATATTAGAGCCAAACTTTCTGGTTCAAAAGAAGAATTTTCAGAAACAATAGAAAATTTACTTTCCAATTCTAGTTATAAAGCGGAAGAAGCGATTTCTTTTTTAGAAGAAAAACTAGCAGAATTAAAACAACAAAATGCTAAACTTCAAAAATAATGGCATTTGAAGAGTTAAAAGAAAACACAGAAGCAGTTCAAGAAAACACGAAAGCGTATCTTGAAAGTAGCATTGCGTATTATAAACTTTGGGGTTTTAAAGTCGCGATGAAATCTACTACTATGATGCTGAAGTTTTTTCTAATCACTATATGTCTTTCTATAGTTTTGCTTTTTGTATCCATAGCTGCAGCTTTTACTTTAGGGAATTTATGGGGTAGTTATCCTTTAGGTTTTTTATGTATAGCTGGAATTTATTTAGTTTTAGCGTTACTTTTATTTTTAGTAAAAGATAAAATTGTAGAAGGAACCATTTTAGAAAAATTCTCTGAAATATTTTTTAACGACTAAATCATGGAGAAGAAAAAATATTCCTCATATGCTGAGATTGAACGCGATTTAGAAATTCTTAAACTAGAAAAAGAAATCTATTATCAGAAAATGTTATTAAGTATTGATAAAACTAAAGAAAGTATTTTGCCTTCTAAAACCGCTACACTAATTGGTAGTGTGTATCAAAAGGTATTTTCAGGAACGTATGGCACCATTTTAAAGATGCTTATTCCGTATGTTTTCAACTGGTATTTAAATAGAAAAAGAGGCAATTAAGCCTCTTTTTTGTTGTAAAATATAATTGTAATTTATGCTTCTGGATTACTTGTATCCGATGGATTATAATCAGTTGAAGTATGATTATCAGATTTTTTTACACGTTTCGGTTGGTTCTTCATCGTTTCACCAATTTGGTTACTGGCTGTAAAACTCGCTACCATATTATTTAACATATCACTTCCTGCTTGTGGCGAGTTCGGTAATAAAATTAAATTACTATTCGTATCTGCACCAATCGCTTGTAAAGTATCATAATGCTGAGTAACAACAATTAAAGCTGAAGCTTCTTGAGAATTAATTCCAACTTTGTTTAAAACTTCCACACTTTCTACCAATCCACGAGCAATTTCTCTACGCTGATCTGCAATACCTTGACCTTGTAATTTTTTACTTTCTGCTTCCGCTTTAGCTTTGGCAACAATTCTAATACGTTGTGCTTCAGATTCAAATTCTGCAGCTGTTTTTTCTCTATCAGCAGCATTAATTCTGTTCATCGCATTTTTTACTTGAATATCTGGATCAATATCTGTTACTAAAGTATTGATAATATCGTAACCATAAGTGGTCATCGATTCGTTCAATTCTCTTTTAACCGCAATAGCAATAT
>JAULXA010000061.1:4354-8367 GCA_032118875.1 Flavobacterium sp. | reverse complement strand
TCTATAAAAACCAAATCGAATTTTTTATTTAAGGTTGGAATAATTTCAATCGCATCACCAATATGTTGCGTAATTTGATTGGAGTAAGCAGACAAATCAAAATATTTTTGTTGAATTTCTTCTAATTCTTCATTAATATCAATCGTATCCAAAGTTCCGTTTTCTTGTAAACCTTCTGCTAAACATAATGCAGCATAACCTGTATACGTACCAATTTCTAAAATAGCGTTCGGATTTATAATTTTAGACAACATACTCAAAACTCTCCCTTGAAAATGTCCGCTTAACATTCTTGGTTGCAAAATTTTCTGATGTGTTTCTTTATTCAATTTTACCAACAATTCTGGTTCTTGTTGCGAATGATTGGCTACGTAATTTTCTAAATCTTCTGATATAAAGTGCATAATTGTTTAAATTTCAAAGCACAAAAGTACAAATTTCAACAGCAATGACAATTTCAAAAACCAATAACAATTGATCAATTATAATATCGGCATATTGACAAATTGATAAATTGACACATTAATGCTATCTTTGCACCATGCAAGCAGACAAAAAAGACATCAGAGCCTTATCAAAAGAGCAATTAAGAGAATTTTTCGTAACTAACGGAGACAAAGCCTTTCGTGGAAATCAAATTTACGAATGGTTATGGAGCAAAAGTGCGCATTCTTTTGAAAACATGACAAACGTTTCTAAGGAAACTCGCACTATGTTAGAAGCTAATTTTGTTATTAATCATGTAAAAGTCGATACGATGCAACGTAGTGAAGACGGAACGGTTAAAAACGCAGTTCGTTTACACGATGATTTAATTGTAGAAAGTGTTCTAATTCCAACAAAAACAAGAACAACTGCATGTGTTTCTAGTCAAGTTGGCTGTAGTTTAGATTGTAATTTTTGTGCTACAGCTCGTTTAAAACGCATGCGAAATTTAACGCCTGGCGAAATTTACGACCAAGTTGTGGCGATTGATAATGAAAGTAAATTGTATTATGACAGACCACTTTCGAATATTGTTTTTATGGGAATGGGTGAACCTTTAATGAATTACCCTAACGTAATGAAAGCGATTGACATGATTACTTCAAACGAAGGATTAGGCATGTCGCCAAAACGTATTACAGTTTCTACTTCTGGCGTTTCAAAAATGATTAAAAAAATGGCCGATGATGACGTGAAATTCAATTTAGCGGTTTCTTTACACTCTGCTATTGAAGCCACTCGAAATGAAATTATGCCATTCACCAAAAGTTTTCCATTAACCGAATTAAGAGAAGCTTTAGAATATTGGTATGCCAAAACAAAAAACAAGATCACTTATGAATATGTGGTTTGGAAAGATATTAATGACGACAAAGCTTCTATCGATGCCTTGGTGAAATTTTGCAAATATGTGCCGTGTAAAGTCAACCTTATTGAATACAATGCGATTGATGATGGCGGTTTTCAACAAGCCAGCGAACAAGCTACAAAAGATTATATTACTGCGCTAGAAAGAAACAACATTGTAGTTAAAGTTAGAAAAAGTAGAGGAAAAGATATTGATGCCGCTTGCGGACAATTGGCAAATAAGAGTTAGTAAATTAACTTGGAAATTGCTACTTTTGAAACACCATGAAAATAACCGAACAAATTAAAGAACCCATACTTCATGAAATGGAACTTTTCGAAAAAAAGTTTCAAGAGGCTATGTCTTCTAAAGTGGCGTTACTGAATCGAATTACACATTATATCGTAAATCGAAAAGGAAAACAAATGCGACCAATGTTCGTTTTTTTAACTGCAAAAATGGTTTCTGGTGGCGAAGTAAATGACAGAACTTATCGTGGCGCTTCAGTTATTGAATTAATTCACACCGCAACTTTAGTTCATGATGACGTGGTGGATGACAGTAATAAACGTCGTGGTTTTTTCTCTATTAATGCACTTTGGAAAAATAAAATTGCCGTTTTAGTTGGTGATTATTTACTTTCAAAAGGCTTACTCCTTTCTATAGACAATAACGATTTCGATTTGTTGAAAATAATTTCCATTGCCGTTCGCGAAATGAGTGAGGGTGAATTATTGCAAATTGAAAAAGCCAGAAAACTAGACATCACCGAAGACATTTATTACGAAATCATCCGACAAAAAACCGCTACACTTATTGCGGCTTGTTGTTCACTTGGCGCTTGTTCTGTACTTCCAGAAGACAAAGATGTGGTTGAAAAAATGCGAAAGTTTGGTGAACTAATCGGAATGGCGTTTCAAATTAAAGATGATTTATTCGATTATACAGATGATGCCATCGGAAAACCAACTGGAATTGATATCAAAGAACAAAAAATGACGTTGCCATTAATTCATACTTTAAATAATTGTTCTTCAAAAGAAAAAAGTTGGATTATCAATTCGATAAAAAATCATAATAAAGATAAAAAACGTGTAAAAGAAGTCATCGCATTCGTAAAAAACAATGGCGGACTTACTTACGCAGAACAAAAAATGGTGCAATTTCAACAAGAAGCATTACTACTTATACAAGATTTCCCCTCTTCTATCTACAAAGATTCCCTTACTTTAATGGTAAATTACGTGATTGATAGAAAGATATAATTTTACTTTTCTATACATTTTAAAACTTTATACAACCTTTTTTAAACCATTCTCGTCTATACTAATAGAAGCGTTTAAAATTTGATTTTTGAAAGTTTTTTAAAAACCAATGCAACCATTTAAAAACAATAATCGTCTATACTAATAGAAGCTTAAATTTGAAATGACAAATTAAATTAATGAAAGTAATCGCATTACATAAAGAGGAACAACAACTAATTGTTGAAGCAATAGCGAATAATCGGCAAGCACAACAACAGCTGTATGCTAAACATGCTTCTAAAATGTTAAGTGTTTGTAGGCAATACATAAAAGATGTACATCATGCCGAAGATGTAATGATTACAGGTTTCATGAAAATGTTTACCAATTTAAAAAAATTTGAAAACAAAGGCAGTTTTGAAGGTTGGATTAAACGAATTATGATTCACGAATGCATTGATTATTTAAGAGTTAAAAAAAACAATTTCAATCATAAAGACATAGATGATGTAATTTATTCGGAAGAAGAAGATAATTACGAAATGGAAGGCGATTTTTCTATAGATGACATTCAATTATTAATAGATAATTTGCCAGAAGGATACAAAATGGTTTTCAATTTATATATCATTGAAGGTTATAAACACAATGAGATTGCCGAGTTATTAAATATTTCAGAAGGCACTTCTAAATCGCAACTTTCACATGCAAAACGACAGTTGCAAACCCAAATTACCGAATTAAAAAACAAGAGCAATGGAACCAAATAATTTCGATAAAGACATACAACAGAAATTCAATTCTCGTAAAATTGAACCATCTGCGCAAGCTTGGGACAGATTGGATGCAATGTTGACCGTTACTGAAGAAAAAAAACAACCAAGAAACTATTTTTGGTTAAAAATTGCCGCTTCGTTCTTACTATTTACAGGAATGGGTTACGTTTTTTTTCAACAAAACCAGAAATCAGAAACATTACAACCAACAAATGAAGTAGTTATTTCAAAAGAATCACCTACAAATGAAGTTGAAAATAATGATGATACAGAAATTATAATTTTACCAGAAACCCAAAATGAATTAGCAATCGCCACACCAAAAACAACAAATTCAGCAACCAAAAAAGTTTCTAAACAAAATGATAATTCGAAATACAAATCTAAATTTGATTCTTATTTAGCTGTAACTGAAAAACAAAAAGAAGCAATTACCAAAAACGAAAACAATAATAAATCTCAAGAACAAACCAATCAAAAAAACACGCATACCAACGTAAATTCAGAAACTTTACTTGCCGAAGTACAAGGTAATAAAAAGTTGAACGGAAATACAAATACGCACAAATCTACTTTAAAAGTAAACCATAACGACTTACTTAATTCGGTTGAATCTGAGCTCGACCAATCGTTTAAAGACAAAACGTTAGCTAAATT
>JAULXA010000061.1:0-4344 GCA_032118875.1 Flavobacterium sp. | reverse complement strand
AAAAACCGCATTCGTAAACAGAAACTATAATTAAAAAAACAATTTAAACACCTAGAAATCATGCAAAAAATTATTTTATACATCAGTATTGCGTTAGTCACTTTAGTAAACACAGTAAGTGCTCAAGAGAAAACATTCGAACAAAAAGCGAAAGAAATTGCTGTCAATATTAAAACAATTGCCGAAGAAGAGAAAAAAGCGTTAAAAGCGGAAGTGGAAGCGATTGACTTAGCCGTTGAATCAGGAAAAATGACTAAAGAAGAAGCTGACAAACAAAAAACAAAAGCCGCAGAAGAACGTGCTAAAAACATAGAAACAAGAACTGCCGAACAAGAAATCGCTTTAAGAGATTTAGTAAACGGAAAATTAGATTTAGAAACATCAAAAGATTCCCTTAAAGGAAAATATCGATTTTCAATTCCTGGTGGCTACGAAAAACATGGTGATTCTTTAAAATCTGAAAACAGAACAACGACACAATTTGTATTTGCAACTGGATATAACAATTTAGTAACAGATGGTGCTGTGGCCAACTCACAATTTGGTTATGCTCGCTCTACATTTTACGAATGGGGATTAACCATGAATACCCGTTTATCTAAAAACAGCAATTTATTACATTTTAAATATGGTGTTGGTTTTATGTACAACATGTTACATGCTACAGAAAATAGAGTTTTTGCAGAAATCGGCGACCAAACTATTTTAGTTGATGCTGGTGTAGATACTAAAGCAAACAAAACTTATTTTAAAAACGTATATTTTGTTGTTCCGATGCATTTAGAATTTGATTTTTCTAAAACTATAACAGATGGTGATAAAAAAATATTCAAATCGCACAAAGGAGCACGTTTCGGAATTGGAGGATTTGTTGGAGTAAACACGAATTCAAAACAATTTATTCGATACAACCAAGATGGTCATAAAATTTCAGTAAGAGATAAAGGTGATTTTAATGTAAATGATTTCACTTACGGATTAAGTACCTACATAGGTTACAAACAAACTTCACTTTATTTGAAATACGATTTAAACCCAATGTTTAAAAACAACGCAGTAGATCAAAACAACATTTCATTAGGTATCCGTTTTGATTGGAATTAAAATTTGAATTACATTTTTTGAGTTATATTACCATACTTTTTTTAAAACCTACAGGAATTTTCTTGTAGGTTTTTTTGTTTAAAAAATATTTTCATAACAATTTTGTTTTTTTTTGTTACAATTTAAAACCGTAAATAATACCTCGAAAAACCGTAAAATCCAAATAGTTTTTAGTTGTAAGTTAGATTCAAGTGAAATATTAATCTTAAACAAAATTTATGAGACAAATAAAAATCCTAAAATTGTTAATTTTTGGTATGGTTTTTATGCTATTTGGTTGTGTAAATGACGAACTAATTAGCAAAATGGAACACGTTCATAATAGCAAAACAAGAATTGTCAGCATTGACAAAGTGCCAATTATAGTAACATCCATACAAAAATTTAATAAAAATTATCGTTTGGCATCAAAAGAAGATTTAACAAATAACACCTCTTCTATTGAAAACTTAAATTTAGATTTGAATAATATTTTAGTTTATACAAAAATTAACAATGGTTATACCAGTTATTCAATACCTATTGTAAACTCCATACCAAATGGACAAGCCTATTATTTTGAAAATTTGCATGTAATTGGAAATAACGAAAACAGTTTCATTTATAGATGGACGCCACAGGATAAATCAATACCATTTGAACTAAAAACATTTACTGGTAAACTGGAAAGATTTGATACGGATTATAATTTAAACTATTATGACAATTACATAAACGGAATTAAACAACCTCGAACAACTCAATTTGGCAAAATCTTTAAAAGTGGTGAAAACTACACAGATGATTATCAAATTTCATGCACTACCGTTGTGTTTTGTGGATGTGCAAGCAAAGACAATTATTGTGGTTGTGATGGCTCATATTCTCAATGTAAATATGCGATTTATAATGTTTGTAATTCCGAAGGCGGAGGCGGCGGAGGCGGTGAAGGCGGTGGTGAAGGCGGAAGTGGCGGAGGTGGAGGTGGAAGCACTGGAGATACTGGTACTGGTGACGGCGGAACAGGAGATACTGGCACAGGACCAACAGACCCAATTGACCAACCCATAGATGAAGTGGTGCCTGTTATTGTGGAGGAAGATGAAACACCATGCGGAAAAATGAAAAAAAACTCTGACAGAGTTAATTTCAGGCAAAATTTCGCTAATTTAGACAAACAAATAAATTATGATTTAGATTATGAAACAGGTTATTATGAAAAATTAGGTACTAATAATAAACCTGTATTTAATTTTATGACAGGTACAATCGACCATCCAACGCTTAACTTTATACCTGGTATGATTTCGTTTATGCACATACACATGAATGATTATTATAAAACAGATGTAAATGGGGATGTTTTTTTGATGAAGCCTGTTAAAAATTTTTCGCCCGCTGATGTTTTTAGCCTTTTTGGTTGTGCTGGGTATGCAACGCAAAATAATTTATCTCCGTATGATTCGTATGCAATAATGCTTTCAAATGAAGGAATTTTTGCAATGAATTTGATAGATGTTAATATTTCGATTACTCCTTTGATAAGAAAAAAAATGAATGATGATTACGACAAACAATCAAAAATAATTTTAAAATCAACAACCTTAGGTTCGCAAAATCGTAAGGATAAATTACAAAAAATGCTTCTCTTATTAATGAAAGATTGTGGGCTAGAAAACAAAGTAGCTCTGTTTGAAGCAATTGTAACACCACCATCGCAAGCAGGTGGATTACCTACAATAAGCTGGGTAAAAAAGACTTTAGATGTAAACAACAATTTATTAATAACACCTTGTTAAGGTTAAAAAAATATTGACATGAAAAAAATAATAGTATTAGTAGTTTTATTACTAACAATAAAAAGTTACTGTCAACCAGGGGTTATTGTACCTCTAAATACTTTAGACCAGGATATACAGTATGGAACATACATAAAAGATATAAACAACGAATATCTACCATATGTAGGTACTTGGAAAGGAATCTTAAATAATAATGAATACACTTTTGTATTTCAGGTTTTTGCCCATCATTTAAGAACCTATCCAAGTGGTGCGTATTATTATGAAGATTATTTAAAAGGCAAATATGAAGTCAAAAATTTAACAACTGGTAACGTATTGTATTCTACAATATCTGCAACATCATTTGATGATTTTAGGATATTATGTGTAGGCAGTCCAGAAAATAATCGTATGGATTTTTCATTTACAGATTATAATAACTGTTATAATAGCATGAATTTTATTTTGTTAAATGTTCCAGGAATTAGTAATCAATTAAAATATACTGGCTTTAGTTATAGTGATTTTTATATTCCCGAAAACTGTCCATTCTCTGATAGATATCAGATACCAGTTCCTATACCTCAAAATTATGTTTTATTTACAAAACAATAAAAACATTTTTCAAAACCTACAGGAATTTTCTTGTAGGTTTTTTGTTTTTCTGGACTGGTTTCAGAATCTTTAACAACTTCAATATTTTAAACTTGGAATATTCAACTTGTAATTTTGAATATAGAAATTTAATTTCTTTGTATATTAGCCAACCAAAAATAAAACATTGATATCTAAAGAAACCATAGAAAAAGTATTTGACCAAGCTCGTGTAGAGGAAGTCATTGGCGATTTCGTACAACTCAAACGTTCCGGAAGTAACATGAAAGGACTTTCGCCGTTTGTGAACGAAAAATCGCCTTCGTTTATGGTATCGCCAGTGAAACAAATTTGGAAAGATTTCAGTTCTGGAAAAGGTGGAAATTCCGTTACTTTCTTAATGGAACACGAACATTTCACGTATCCAGAAGCCATAAAATATTTGGCTAACAAATACGGAATTGAAGTCGAAGAAACCATTGTAACCAATGAAGACTTAGAACAAGCCAACGAAAAAGAAAGTATGTATTTGGTTTCGGAATTTGCTCGAGATTATTTTCATAAAACTATGCTGAATACGGATGAAGGTAAAGCTATTGGTTTATCGTATTTTAAAGAACGTGGTTTTACAAAAGATACGATTGAAAAATTCCAATTAGGATATTCACCAGATTCTTGGGATGCATTTACCAAAGAAGCCTTAGGAAAAGCCTACAAATTAGAATATCTAGAAAAAACCGGTTTAACTATCGTAAAACAAGAAGACGGAAAAACATTTGACCGATTTAAAGGTCGAGTGATGTTTCCTATTCAAAGTATGAGTGGTAGAGTTTTAGGTTTTGGTGGAAGAATTTTAACCAACGACAAAAAAGCAGCCAAATAT
>JAULXA010000060.1:0-6322 GCA_032118875.1 Flavobacterium sp. | reverse complement strand
TGGCCTTCATATTGATAATCAAGGAAATGCGACTTCACCAATCATTCAACGCATAGAAGCAACTGGTTGGAGCAATTGGGGTTTTGCAGGAGATGAAGGTCCATTACCTATCGAATTAGTAGATTTTTGGTGTAAAAAAACACAAGATAATACCTTCATACAATGGACTACAATTTCAGAATTCAATAGTATGGTCTTTGAATTATTTAGATCTGAAGATGGTGAAAATTGGGAGCTCATTTCTTCCCAAAATGCGGCAGGATTTAGTAATTCAAAAATCACTTACAGCGAAATTGATACAGCAAGAATAGTTAATCCCTATTATTTACTGAAGCAAATTGATTTTGATGGAAAGTACAAAAGTTTCGGTCCTGTAAGTTTGTTTTCAAATTCTGATAAACTAATGCATTTTTATATTTCATCAAATCCTAATCATTCAGATTTAATTCTTTATGTGGTAAATCCCTTCGGAGAGGCCTGTGCCAACTTACAAATAAAAGATTTTGTTGGAAAAGAAATTGAAAGCACAAAACTAGAATTGAAAAAAGGTATGAATAAGTTTGAAATCCAGACTAATAATAGAGAAAAAGGCATTTATTATTTTACATTAACTATTCCCTACTCCTTTACCAAGACAATAAAACATGTCATTTTAAAATGAGCGTGTTAAGAATTTATTAATTTTATGTTGTGAAATCAACGCTTTATGCAATCAAACCACTTGTTTTTTTTCTCCTTTTCTGGATATTAAATTTTCACATCGAGCGCTTACTGTTCCTAGTCATTCACGGATCCAAATTTTTAACAGCTGACTTTTCAGAAATAATTAGTGTTTTTTTCCAATCATTTCGATTAGATATCGCTACTGCATCATTTCTTTCAGTGGTTCCAATACTTGTATGGATTGTTTGGTCGTATGTAAGAACTAAGTCACTTCAATTTATTTTTTGGACGGTAATGATTATCGAACTGATTATTATTTCTCTGATTCACTGTGGAGAGGTTAGTGTGTATCACGAATGGAATCATAAACTAACTTCTCGTGTTTTCATGCATTTAGGTAATCCTGATGAAGTTTTCAGAACGGCGGAGGGCGGAACTCAGTTTTTGTTTTTTGGGTTACTCATAGTAGAGGTTGGTATAGGAATCTTTCTACTCAAATTAATGAAATTCAACCCAGTAGATTTGCAAAAAAAATGGATTCATTTACCGCTTGGACTTGTGTATCTAATTTGTTGTGTGATTTTTGCTCGAGGTGGCGTTCAGCAAATTCCAATCAATGTTGATTCTGCTTATTTCTCAAAGAAATCAATTGTAAATGACCTATCCGTAAATTCAACCTATTATTTCGGGAATAGTTATTTACTGTTCAAGCGGAACGATTTAGAAAATCATTTGCCAAAAATTCAACCAAAAGTTGCTTTTTCAATTGCTGATTCCCTTTATAAGTTTGATAGAAATCACACGAATTATATCCTTGAAGATTCAAAACCAAATGTTGTATTCGTTATTTTGGAAAGCTGGTCAGCATCGGTTGTAGGCTGTATGAGCGATACGAAAGGATTAACACCAAATTTTGATCGACTCGCTTCGGAAGGATATCTATTCCAAAATGTGTATGCAACTAACACTACCTCTGAAATCGGTAATACAAGTATCTTTTCAGGTTATCCTGCAATTCCTGAAGTGGCTATTTCCCTTGAACCTGAAAAAAACCGTAAGCTTCCTTCCATTAATCAAACGCTAAAAAAAATCGGATACTCCTCGCATTATTTGTTTAGTGGCGATTTAAAATACGGCAACATTCAAGGCTATTTAACCCAACACCAATTTGATGAATTAGCCGATGAAAAAGACTTTCCTTCGGGATTAACAAAAGGGAAACTAAATTATTTTGACGAAGATTTATACGCGTTATTTCTTCAGAAAATCAAAAAAACAAAAGAACCATTTATGCACTGTGCTTTTACCGGAAGTACGCATTCCCCCTTTGATTACCCGAAAGGAAAAGGGTGGCAAAAATGGACAGGAAAAGAAAGTGATTATATGAATTCCGTCTATTACGCGGATTGGGCTCTTGGTCAATTCATCGAAAAAGCGAAAAAGGAAAGTTGGTACAAAAACACCATTTTTGTTTTCGTTGCCGATCACGGACATCATTCTCACACGATTACAAGTCCAAATCAATCGGTCTTTTTCAGGATTCCATTATTGATTTTCGGTGAACCACTAAAAAAAGAATTTAGGGGAAAGCAAAATAACACAATTGGCTCGCAATCAGATATTGCTGCAACGCTTTTGCATCAACTTCGACAAACAACCACTAACTATAAATTCAGTAAAGATTTGTTAAGTCCAACCGTAAATTCTTTTGCGTTTCATGCAACCATTCGAGGTTATGGTTTTGTATCGGATAAAGGCTCTTGCTTATATAATCTCGATTCAAAACGATACTTGGAAAACTTTTACAACGCATCGAATTTCAAAGCTGAAAAAAGAAAGTCGGAAGCACTTTTTGTGACCTATTATAATTTCTTTAAGTCACTTTAGAAAATCATTTTCCTTTACTATTTTTTGCTTAATGTATTAAGCAATTTATTTTCTTTTTGATGAATTGAATAAGCAATATTGTCACAAAGGCATTATTTGCCGCAGACGATATCGAAATTGGCTTTCAAGAAAAAATACCACTGTGGTTGTTTGGGTTTTTGTATTGAAAAAAGGGATAAATACAGTCCTATTTTATTTAGAAAAAAGTATATTTTTATGGAATATAATCCAAATATATATGTATTTTTTTTAGAATTTAATCCGGATATCTATGTAAAACGAAAAGTTATGATAGTAAATTTCACCTAATTTTCTTGGCAATAGAATACTAATTTAACTTGTGAAAAATACATTTTAAACAAAAAGAAAGTAAATCCACTGCACCAATTAGATTGCGAAATTGGCCTTCAAGAAAATAGAGCGTGGTGATTTTTTGGTTTTTTGTTTTGAGAAATGACTCATAATTACTCCGAAATCATTTTCTTCTCAACACTACCATCGCTATATAAATAAAAGAGAACTTCATTGTTTTTTTTAATAGTTTCTCTACCCATTATATCTGTAATTCTAAGTAAAGTTTTAAAAATTGGTTTAATTTCGTTTATACTAGAAGTAGAATTTTTTAGACAACGAACAGACAGTCCATTTTTCTTTATTGAAGTAAGAAGACCGACTGCTCCACTTGAATATGTTAACGAGCGACCTAAAGAATAAATTGAATCTTCCTCAGTTGCGCACCACCAGTAACCGAAATTACCTATTCCTGTAAAATAACCATTGCTAATTCGAAAAGCGCCAGGAAGACCTGAAAAACTACTTTCGTTCGTTGCATCAGTATTTGGGGGTTGCCAATATTGGGTCCCAATAGATTTCATTTTACCGCCTACAAATTGTCCTCCGCCTAAATAATCCGTTAAAAGAGTATATTCCGCATCAGACGGCACGTGCCATCCTGTTGGGCATAAATTCCGTTGATCAGCTACTGTGTACCAATTATATAATTTACCAAAAGGATTTTCGTATTGATTATTATTACTGTAATGAGCCCATGCCCCAATAGAAAGGTTGCTCCAAACTATATTATCAATTACATTTGGAATTACATCTCCATTTGAATACTTACAAGTTTTTAGATTTTCTGCCATCCATTCTTGTCCATTGATAATAATAGATTGATAATTATTTCCGTCTATGTCCGTCACACCAGAGCCTTGAGTGTATAATTGGCTATTAGAAGCGAAAGAAACACAGATTAGCACTAAAGAAAGTAGCTGTATTTTCATTTTCAAAATTAAACCAACAAATGTACAAAAACAAAATACAAAAGATATATCTTCCTCATACATTTCAATACCATCGAAAAACTCATTGAGCAATAAGAATCTCGAATAAATTATTTGGAAAAATAGTTAGATTTTTTACGTGAAATTTTAAAGAACAAAAAATAATAATAAAACTTTTATTTTCAGATATTTAAAAAATTTTAATTTGAAATTTAATGATTAAAATTTTGAAATTACATGATATTTTTTACGAAATTACATAAATAAAATTCCGAAATTGCATAGGCTTTTTTCCGAGATTGCATAAAATGTTTTATTTTTGGTGAATGATACATCGAAAAGCAGTTGAAAAAGTATTGGCTATGGCGGAAAAATTCCCCGTTCTAGCATTTACCGGGCCACGCCAATCTGGAAAAACAACGCTTGCAAAAATGAGCTTCCCGGAATACAAATACGTATCACTAGAAAACCCTCAAATGCTCGATTTTGCATTGAACGATCCCAAAGGTTTTTTAGGAATTTACGATAAGTATGTCATTATTGATGAAGTACAAAATGCCCCTGAGCTTTTTTCCTATATTCAAGAAATTGTAGATGACTCAAAAATCTGCGGTCATTATATTTTAAGTGGATCACAGAATTTTTTATTGTTAGAAAAAATTACGCAAACACTCGCCGGTCGCGTTTATTTGATGGAACTCCTACCGCTTTGTCACACTGAAATTGATCAAATCAAAGAAACTACCGTAGAGCAAGAACTTTTTTCGGGTTCCTATCCGCGTTTGTACAACATGAACATTGAACCCAAAGATTTTTATCCTGGTTACATCAAAACGTATGTTGAGCGCGATGTACGAACAATCCTAAATGTACATGATATCAAGCTTTTTCGTAAGCTACTTTCACTATTGGCTCATTACGCAGGTCAGCAATTCAACGCCTCTGAAATTGCCAAAAAATTGCATATTGATAGCAAAACCGTTCAGCGTTGGATGTCCATCTTGGAGTCGAGTTACATTGCATTTACGTTAGAACCTTGGCACAACAACTTACCTAAACGCGTTGTAAAAACACCTAAATTATATTTTTACGACACCGGCCTTCTTTGCTACTTATTGGGAATAAAAAGCGCTGAAGAATTGCAAGTTTCATCCTACAAGGGAGCCATTTTTGAGAATTATGTTTTGCTAGAAATCATGAAAAATCAAAATGCTCAGGGTAATAATCTTAACTATTTCTACTGGCGAGACAGCAATCAAAATGAAATCGATTTATTAATTGTAGATGGAAAAAAATTACATTGTATTGAAATGAAAGCTTCGCTGACAGTTAGGCCAGAACACATCAAAGCATTACATTATTTAGATACTTTATCAGGCCAATTTCAAATGCATCATTATTTAGTTAATTTCTTTGAGGAAAGCCAAAAAAGAAGTAATGAAAAAATAATTTCTTGGAAAAATATTAATGCTATATTTTAAAAATATAAAATAATTATATAGCATTTATTTTCAGTTATTTAAAATTTCTAATTTTGAAATTACAATAATTTTATTCCTAAATTACATAGTATTTTTTCCGATATTACATAAATAAAATTCCGAAATTGCATAGACTTTTTTCCGATATTACATAAATCAAAACTCACTAATGAGAGATGTTAATAAATCACTAATCTTTGCTGTAATTTTTGTTAAGTTTCTTGTAAAAAATAAAAATCGGCTTTTTCTGATGTATTTTTGTAATCATGGATCACGATATTGAATTGCGCTTTCAAAAATTAAAATCACACCTCGAAGAAACATTTGGAGGAGGAATGGATGTGCAAGCCATGTTGTTTTTAATCGGCGTTAACGAACTAGGATTGGGTCCAAAGAACTTCTCTAAAAGCGAAAAAACCGATTTATTACACGTTGCAATTTGTACCATTTTGGAACCATACGGTTATTACCAATTTGATGGGCGGGATAAGGATTCGTGGCCTCACTTTACACTAAAAAAACAATTACCTGCGCTCAATCATCAGCAACAACAACATTTGATGAAGGAAGCAATGATTGACTATTTTATTCAAAACGACTATTACAACGAAGAAACCTCATCAGAATCGAAGTAAAAAAACTATATTTGTTCACTTAATTTTTATACAATTCACATGGATTTTTGGATCAAAGCCGCACAACTCTTTCTCTCATTAGCAATTTTAGTAACGCTGCACGAATTAGGTCATTTTTTACCCGCTAAGCTTTTTAAGACGCGTGTTGAGAAATTTTACCTCTTTTTTAATCCTTGGTTTTCAATATTCAGAACCAAGAAAATGAACGGAAAACGTGTTTTCTCTTGGTTTTCAAAGGAATCTCCAAAAGAATGGGCAGAACAACCTGATAATACCGAATGGGGACTTGGATGGTTGCCATTGGGCGGGTATGTAAAAATCGCCGGGATGATCGATGAATCCATGGACAAAGAACAATTAGAAAAGCCGGCTG
>JAULXA010000059.1:0-13143 GCA_032118875.1 Flavobacterium sp. | reverse complement strand
ATAAATCACTAAATTTTCTGTTGCAAAAGTTTGAAATTCTGGAGTGTTGACAATGAATTTTTTAAATTTCACACAAGGTGCACACCAATCTGAACCAGAGAAATAAAGTAAAACATTTTTATTTTCCGTTTTGGCGGTTTCTAATTTTTGTGTAAAAGTTACTGTTTGTTGTGCAAACCCAATATTTACTAACAAAAGTACTATGGCGATTAATTTTTTCATCTGTAATTGTTTATGTAAACGTAACGAAAAAAAGCAGGTAATATTGTAACATTTGTTACAACTTGAACAGTTTGTAATAAGTCTAAATTCTATTAACTATTCAAAACTTTCAATCAAAAGTAAATTTCCGTTTTCATGAGTAATAGTAACGATTCCGTCTTCAGCAACATGGTTACTACTTCCTGTTCTATATCCTAATTCTAAATTTTCATTTTGTAGTGGATAAAACAGGTTCTCTGTTGTAATTCCTTCGACTTTTCCTAATGGGATTAATGATATAATAGCTTTTTTTGGATACCATTTTTTGAAAGAATTAGACAATAAAAACACTTTGGAATGATCATCAAATAAAACAACTTTTAAATCATTTCTGTACGAAACCAATGTGGAAAAATTATTTAAAGTATGATCGGCACGTTTGCCAGTTGCCCAAACTACATTTACGGCTTTATGACCTTTTTCAATAAGGAAATCGAAGGCTTTTTGTAAATCGGTTTTATTTTGGTCTGGTGTATGTACAATTTCAATGGGATAATGGTTTTCTTTATAAAATTGTGCGTCAAAATCTCTGTCAAAATCTCCTAATAAAACATCGACTTTTATGCCCAATTCAATCACACGTTCAATGGCAGAATCTAACACAATTACATAAGGTGACCATTCTAAAAGTTGACCTAATAATTCGGTATTGCATTCTAAACCATTCGCAATTATTAAAGCAGGTTCTTGGTCATCGCGAACAATGTGATGTGAAGACATATTTTTAGTTTAGATGTTCTTAATTTAAAAGTTTAAATGTAAACATTTCGAACTGAAAACTAAAATTAATTATTGTACGATATAATTTCTCACATCCACTTCCGACAATCTGAAATATCCTAAAGGATAATTTGAAGCATTACTTTGATTGATGATATTTCCTTTTACAGTTGCTGGCGGTGTGCTGAAAGGCCCATTGCTTAGTCCACCAGAAATACCAATTAAAATATTCATGTAATTATGATAACGTTCGGAAATGCCGTGCAGCGTGAAATTGATATTTTGTCCTGCTTCTAAATCTCCTTCAATGATTAAAGAGAACATTTCATTTCCGTTCGTAAATTCGTCATCAAAAACACCTAAAAGCGGAAAAGGTCTGAAAGGTACTTTGTATTCTTCCATGTAGAAATTTTCTTCAGTTCCATTATCTTGAAAATTAAATTTTAATTCGATTTCATCACCAGTAAAACCTCCTAAATCTTGTTCAATTGTTGTAATTGTTGGCACTGGATATAATTTATCTGTAGATGTATACGTTTGTCCGTTATAATTAACTGAAAGCGTGTAAATTCCATTTAAAACGGGATTGAAATTGGTACATTTATAATTACCAGTTAGTCCATCTTCAATGAAATTAAAAATAGTATTGCTCGAATCTGTTACGGTTACTACAGCGCCATTTGCTACAGGAACGGTATTGTTAAAATAATCGCCAGTAGTTGTTAAACGAATAGTTTGCTCATTTCCAGTTGTTCCTTTTTCCCATTTTATGGAAGCATCTATGACTAGTTTTGGTTCACTTTTGTTTAAATCTACATCTATCACATCTTCGCAACCAATAAAAGCAAAACTAATTGCTAAAATGAAATATTTTATAATTGTCTTCATCGTCTTAAAATTTAAAATTATAGGTAACACTAGGCACAATTCCGAAAATAGAAAGTCGAACTGCTTCATTTAATCCAGAATCTTGATTTTGTCTGAAGTTGATGGAAGCTGCATTTTTTCTTCCATATAAATTATAGACTGAAAAAACCCATTCACCTTGCCATTTTCTGCCTTTATTTTTGGTTGGATTTAAAGTCGCAGAAACATCTATACGATGATAGGCTGGTAAATTGTCTTCATTTCTATTGCCAAAAACAGGAACATTTATGCCTTGATATTGATATTGTCCTGTTGGAAAAGTCACTGGTTGTCCGGTTTGATACGTAAAAATACTTCCGAAACTCCACTTTTCGTTTAATTTATACATTCCTGTTACGTAAATATTATGGGTTTTATCCCAACCTGTTTTGTACCAATCTCCATTATTGATTCCAGATTCAATTGGTGTTCTTCCTTCTGTTAATTGTTCTGAACGGGAAAGCGTGTAAGAAATCCATCCCGATAGTTTACCTACGTTTTTCTTCACCATAACTTCTAATCCGTAAGCGCGAGTTTTTCCAGAAAGTAAAACTTGTTCGATGGCTTCATTGGCAATTAAGTCGGCGCCATCAATATAATCTAATCGGTTTTTTACGGTTTTATAAAACGATTCCACTTCCAATGTATAATCGCCATTTTTGATATTTTTAAAATAACCAACGGCAAATTGGTCTAAAATTTGAGGTTTTAAAAAGTTATCACTTGGTGTCCAAATGTCTAATGGTGTTGGCGATTGCGTATTAGAAATTAAATGCAAATACTGACTCATTCTGTTATAACTTGCTTTCACCGATTGATTTTCGTTGATGGTATAAGCAACTGCAACTCGTGGTTCTAAATTGTCGAAACTCGCAATGGTTTCATTTTTTCCGTAATATTTGGTGTCTATTGGAGTTGCTTTTTCGTAAATTCCTAAATCTGCATCATAAGTCACAGGCTGATTGTTGGCATAAATGTTTACAGTTTCTCTTCCTAAACGATAAAACATACTGTATCTTAATCCGTAATTGACAGAAAGTTTATCTGTTAATTTTTGTTCCGCATCAATGTAAAAAGCGGGCTCGAAAGCATGTTTTTTGGCTAATTGTTTTTCGTTAATTCCAGAATCTGAATCAATAGGTTCAATTTTTCCTGGATTGAAATCGTAATAAATGGCATTCGCACCATAAAATAACTTGAAATTATCGGATAAATAATGTTTGAAATCGTATTTGAAATTATAATTTTTAATGCCACTTTCCCAGTTGAAACCTATGAAATCTAAAGTCAATCCGTAATAATAATCGCTATAAATGAAAGATGCATTTGAGAATAGTTTGTCGTTAAATAAGTGATTCCAACGCAGATTTAAAACAGAATTTCCATATGTATTTATGAATTGTTTGTTCAAACTAAAAACATCTCTACCAAAATATCCTGACAAAAATAAATTGTTGTTTTCGTTCAGTTTGTAATTGATTTTGGTGTTTAAATCATAAAAATAGGCGGTGTTATCATTGTCTGCCAATTTTAAAAATAGGTGAGCATAACTACTTCTTCCGGCGACTAAAAAGGAACCTTTATCTTTTACGATTGGACCTTCAGCTAGAATTCTACTCGAAATTAATCCGATTCCGCCCGTCATTCCGAATTTTTTACTATTTCCTTCTTTCTGATATATGTCTAAAACTGAAGCGACTCTTCCTCCAAATCGTGCAGGAATTCCACCTTTGTATAATTTTAAATCCTTAATCGCATCTGCATTAAAAACCGAGAAAAAACCAAAAACATGGGATGAATTATAAATAGTTGCTTCGTCCAATAAAATTAAATTTTGATCGGCAGCGCCACCACGAACGTTAAAACCCGATTGCCCTTCACCAGCATTTGTCACACCTGGTAAAGTTAAGATAGATTTTATCACATCCACTTCACCTAAAATAGCTGGCATAGCTTTTATTTGAGCAATTGTTAGTTTGTTGACGCTCATTTCTGGCTTGTCAATTTGTAGTCTTTTGGAATTCCCAACGACGACAACTTGTTCAATTTCATTGTTTTTTTCGGTTAAAATGAAGTCTTTTTTTGTATTAGCATCAACAGTTATCGTTTCTGAAAATCCAGCATAACTTAAAGAATTAATTTGAACGATGTATTCCCCTTTCGGTAAAGAAATAGAATAGAATCCGTATTCATTGGTTAACGAAGTTCGAGTTATTGTGTTGTTCTCAAAAGAAATAGTTACACCAATAAGAGTTTCATTTGATTTTTGATCTTTTACAATTCCGCTCACAGTCATTTTTTCTTGCGAAAACGCAGACGTTATGATTAAAGAGAATAGGAGTATGAGAAAATGGACTTTTTTCATTATAATTTGTTTCAGAATTTGACGCAAATTTCGGACAAATGTTACGAAACAGGTGTTAAGTTGTAGTTAATAAAATTTATTTAAGTGATAATAAATTTATTTTTTGAAATGTATATAAAGTCTTCTAGTAATTAAAAAAGCTAAAGCAAAAAATCCAATCATTAAAAATATTTTCCAGTAAAATAAGTTGAAATATTTTAGAATTAATCCAATGATTAAAAAGAATCCTACTATTAACTGTAAGTTTCCATCTTTAAATAAAACTTGTGTTTTTGAATTAACAACATTTGATTTGTCGAAAGTATTGTATGCTAAATAGGTGCTATATAATCCCAAAGGAATTAAAAAGATTAAAATGTATTTTGAATAAGACGAATATGTAGTTCTTCTTAAAACAAACATTGTGATAAGTAAAATTGTAAATAATGAGAATATTTTGTTTTTCATCGTTTATTAAAAAATTTAATCAAATATATAAAAAAAGACGACCGTTAAGTCGTCTTTCATATTTAAACAAACAAAAATTACATTTTATTTATAATTGCATTTAATGTGGCACTTGGTCGCATTGCTGCATTTAACAAGTCTTCATTTGGTTGGTAATATCCGCCAATTTCTTGTGGTTTTCCTTGCGCCTCAATTAATTCTGCATCAATTTTTGCTTCGTTTGCTGTTAATTCTGCTGCAATAGGAGTGAAGTATGCTTTTAATTCTGCGTTTTTATCTTGAGCGGCTAATGCTTGTGCCCAATATAAAGCAATATAAAAGTGAGAACCTCTATTGTCTAATTGTCCGATTTTACGAGCTGGAGATTTGTCATTTGCTAAGAATTTTTCTGTAGCTTGATCTAAAGTATCTGATAAAACTAACGCTTTTTCATTATTTAAAGATTGACCTAAATGTTCTAAAGAAACACCTAACGCTAAAATTTCTCCTAATGAATCCCAACGTAAATAGCCTTCTTCCACAAATTGATCTACGTGTTTTGGAGCAGAACCTCCGGCACCTGTTTCGAACAATCCACCACCATTCATTAATGGAACGATAGAAAGCATTTTTGCAGAAGTTCCTAATTCTAAAATAGGGAATAAGTCAGTTAAGTAGTCACGTAAAACGTTTCCAGAAACTGAAATAGTATCTTTTCCTTCTCTGATTCTTTTTAACGTTTCCGACATGGCATCCATTACATCTAAAATTCTAATGTCTAAGCCAGTTGTATCGTAATTTTTTAAGTATTTCTCTACTTTTTTGATGATTTCTCTATCGTGAGCTCTGTCTTTATCTAACCAAAATAAGGCTGGAGTATCAGATAAACGAGCTCTGTTAACCGCTAATTTTACCCAATCTTGAATTGGTGCGTCTTTAGTTTGACACATTCTGAAAATATCGCCAGCTTCTACTTTTTGAGAAAGTAAAGTTGCTCCGTTTTCATTCTCCACTTTAACAATTCCAGCTGCAGACAATTGGAACGTTTTATCGTGTGAACCATATTCTTCTGCTTTTTGAGCCATTAAACCAACATTTGGTACAGAACCCATAGTTCTTGGATCTAAAGCACCATGTTTTTTCATGTCGTCAATAACTGCTGTATAAAAACCAGCATACGAACGATCTGGAATCATGGTAATAGTATCTTCTTCTTTTCCTTCTTTGTTCCACATTTTTCCACCACTTCTTGCTAAGGCAGCCATTGAAGCGTCAACAATAATATCAGACGAAACGTGGAAATTAGTAATTCCTTTATCAGAATTTACCATTGCTACTTTTGGTCCGTTGGCTAATGCAGTTGCCAAATCTTGTTTGATGGCTTCTTCTTCCGAAATTCCAGCAATTTTGTTGAATAAATCTTGTAAACCACTATTTGGATGAATGTCTAATGATTTGAATAAGTTCGCATATTTAGTATACACATCTTCAAAATACGTTTCAACAATAGCTCCAAAAATAATTGGATCAGAAATTTTCATCATCGTTGCTTTCAAATGTGCAGAAAGCATCACGTTTTTTTCTTTTGCGTAAGCAATTGTTTTCTTTGTGTATTCTTTTAAAGCTCTTAAATTCATTACTGAACTATCGATAACTTCACCAGCTTTTAAATTGGCAAAATCTTTTAATACAGTTGTTGTTCCATCAGTTCCTTCAAAAACAATTCTGAATTTCGAATCATTTTCTACAGTAGTTGAAGTTTCAGTTCCATAAAAATCACCTTCATTCATGTGTGCGACTTCTGTTTTAGAATCGGCACTCCAAGTTCCCATTGAATGTGGGTTTTGTTTCGCGTAATTCTTAACAGCTTTTGGAGCACGTCTGTCAGAGTTTCCTTCACGTAAAACTGGATTTACAGCAGAACCTAAAACTTTAGCGTATTTGGCTTTGATTTCTTTCTCGGTATCGTTTTGTGGATCTTCTGGGAAATTTGGAATAGCAAAACCATGTGCTTGTAATTCTGCAATAGCGTCTTTTAATTGAGGAATAGAAGCAGAAACGTTTGGTAATTTGATGATGTTCGCTTCTGGTGTTGTAGCTAATTGACCTAATTCGGCTAAATTGTCGGCTACTTTTTGGTCGTCTTTTAAATATTCTGGAAAGTTAGATAAAATTCTTCCTGCTAATGAAATATCTCTAGTTTCCACTTCGATATTTGCTGTCTTTGTAAAAGCTTTAATTATTGGTAAAAACGAGTGAGTTGCCAACATTGGTGCTTCATCCGTAATGGTATAAAAAATTTTTGACATGATTTATGTAGTTTGTTTGTTTCTAAAATTTTAGGTTAGCAAATATAAGAAATTCGAGGACTAAATTAAAGACTAAAATTCAAATATCTATACATTTTCGAAATTGACAATTTAAGGTCGAAAAAATACACATTTGATAATTTTGGGATAGGAAAAATAGGGATAAAAAAAAATCCCGATTCTGTCGGGATTTTTTATAATAACAAATAAAAAGATTAACCTCTTCTTTCTTTGATTTTTGCTTTTTTACCAGTAAGTTCTCTAAAGTAGTAAATTCTAGCTCTACGTACTTTACCTTTTTGGTTCATTTCAATTTTTTGTAAAGCTGGCATGTTAACTGGGAAGATACGCTCAACACCAATTGCTCCAGACATTTTACGAATTGTAAATGTTTCAGTAGAAGAAGATCCTCTTTTTTGAATTACAACTCCTTTAAAAAACTGAGTTCTTGTTTTTTCACCCTCTTTAATTTCGTAGTACACAGTGATTGTGTCTCCAGCGCTAAAGTTAGGAAAGTCTTTTTTTGATACCATTTCGTTTTGAACGAAATCCATTAAATTTGACATAATAATATGTATAAATCATTAATTTTAAGCAACATACGCGTCTTTCGCCAGAGGTTAGTTAAAGTGGATGCAAAAGTAATACTATTTTTTATTTCTGCAAAATATTTATTTAAATAAAATGAATGGGATATTTACTTAATAAACTCATAAAGCAGTGAGCTCTTAAACCTATAATTATTATATTTGCCCATTAAAATGAATTTATGAAGTTTGATTTATTAAAAACAGACGCTCAAAGCCAAGCAAGAGCAGGACTTATTACTACTGATCATGGTGTTATTGAAACACCAATTTTTATGCCTGTTGGTACGGTAGCTTCTGTAAAAGGAGTACACCAACGCGAATTAAAAAACGATATTAATCCAGATATCATTTTAGGAAATACCTATCATTTATATTTAAGACCAAAATTAGACGTTTTAGAAAAAGCGGGTGGTTTACACAAATTTATGAATTGGGATAGAAATATTTTAACCGATTCTGGTGGATACCAAGTCTATTCTTTATCAGGAAGACGAAAAATTAAAGAAGAAGGTGTGAAATTTAAATCACACTTAGATGGTGCTTACCACTTTTTTTCTCCAGAAAATGTAATGGAAACTCAACGTACCATCGGTGCCGATATTATTATGGCATTTGACGAATGTACACCTTATCCTTGTGATTATCGATATGCACAACGTTCGATGCATATGACACATCGTTGGTTAGACAGATGTATCAATCATTTAGAGACATTACCTTTTAAATACGATTATTCTCAAGCCTTTTTTCCTATTGTTCAAGGAAGTACCTATAAAGATTTACGTCAACAATCAGCTGAATTTATTGCAAGTAGAAACCAAGTTGGAAACGCAATTGGTGGACTTTCAGTAGGGGAACCAGCAGAAGAAATGTATGCGATGACAGAAGTTGTTACAGCCATTTTACCAAAAGACAAACCTCGTTATTTAATGGGAGTGGGTACGCCAGCCAACATTTTAGAAAACATTGCGTTAGGTATTGATATGTTCGATTGTGTAATGCCAACTCGTAACGCAAGAAACGGAATGTTGTTTACATCGGAAGGTTTTATCAATATCAAAAATAAAAAGTGGGAAGAAGATTTTTCTCCAATTGATACGATGGCGCACACGTATGTCGATACGGATTATTCAAAAGCGTATTTACGTCACTTGTTTATTGCTAATGAATTTTTAGGAAAACAAATTGCAACGATTCATAATTTAGGTTTTTATATGTGGTTAGTTCGTGAAGCCAGAAGACAAATTTTAGCAGGAACTTTCAGAGAATGGAAAGAGGCAATGGTTAAAAAAGTAACCACTAGATTATAAGATTATAATTGTCACACTTTTCCGAAGTTTCGGAGTTGAAGTGTTTAATTTCTAACTAATAGAGAATGAAAAAAATAGATTGGTACATATTTAAAAGATACTTGGTCACATTTACAGCGATGTTGTTAATGTTTATTCCTATTGGAATTATTATTGACGTGTCGGAAAAAATCAATCGTATGATTGAAAATAAAGTCGCTTTTAGAGATGTTTTGGTTTACTATTACGGATTTACCATCTATTTTGCCAATTTATTATTTCCGATTTTTCTGTTTTTATCTATCATTTGGTTTACCTCCAAACTGGCTAATAATAGTGAAATTATTGCCATTTTAAGTTCTGGAATTTCGTTTACACGCTTTTTACGACCGTATATTGTTGGTGCTACTTTAGTTTCTTTCGTTACATTATTAATGGGATTCTTCATACTTCCAGATGCCAGCGAAAAATACTGGGATTTTAGGTATACGTATCTTAAAAAGAATGTGGAAACCAGGCAAACTTCCGATATTTTCAGACAAGTTACTCCAAATGAATACATGTATGTAAGTAGTTATAATGTATTGTCAAAAACAGGTTTCGATTTCATTTACGAAAAATTTAATGGTAATAAATTAGAATATAAATTATACGCAAATCGTGTAAAATATAATGAAAAAACTAAAGATTATTCTTTGTTCAATTATGTAAAAAGAACAGTCGGAAAAAATGGCGATATCATTGAAAAACATGAAAAAATAACCAGAAAATTTGAATTTGAACCAGACGATTTAACTCCCACAGTTTATGTAGCGGAAACGATGAATATTTTCGATTTGGTTAAGTTTATTGATAAAGAAAGAGCCAAAGGAAGTTCTAATTTAGATGTGTATTTGGTAGTTTTATATAAGAAATTTAGTATTCCAGCCTCAGCATTTATATTAACAATTATTGCTGTTGCGGTTTCAGCTATGAAGCGTCGTGGTGGAATGGGAGTGAATTTAGCCATTGGTATTTTAGTTGCCTTTTCTTACGTGTTTTTCGATAAAATTTTCGGAACATTAGCTGAAAAATCAAGTATACCACCAATAGTTGCCGTTTGGTTTCCTAATTTTGTTTTCGGAGTTTTAGCTTTTTACTTATTAAGAAATGCCAGACGTTAAATTAAAACATAACTTACATCTTCATTTTATAGTATTTATTTGGGGATTCACAGCTGTTTTAGGTAAGCTAATTTCACTAGATGCTTTGCCTTTAGTTTGGTGGCGCATGTCGTTAGCGGTTTTACTTATTTTAGGATACATTTATTATAAAAAATCAAGTTTTAAACTATCCAAAAAAGATATTGTTTTATTACTGATTTCAGGCTTAATTATTGCATTGCATTGGATTACTTTCTTTAAAGCGATTAAAGTTTCAAATATATCCATCACATTAGCTTGTTTGTCAACAGGTGCGTTTTTTACATCCATTTTAGAACCTATTTTTTACAAACGAAAAATGGTTTGGTATGAAATCGTTTTTGGACTAGTGGTTCTTATAGGTTTGTATTTTGTAATAGAATCTTCCGAGCCTAATTTCATTCAGAAAAGTTTAAGCAGTAATATGTCGGGTACGATGCAAGGTGTGCTTTTGGCATTAACTTCGGCGTTTTTATCAGCGAGTTTTTCTATCATTAACGGAAAATTTGCGCAAAGAATTGACGCTACAATTGTTTCGTTTTATGAACTATTTGGTGGTGTGTTATTTTTAAGTGCCTTCTTATTATTTAGCGGACAATTCACCTCAGAATTTTTCACCATAACAGCTTCAGATTTAATGTGGTTGTTTATTTTGGCTTCCTTTTGTACGGCATATGCATTTATTGCCTCTGTTGCGGTAATGAAGTTCATTTCACCCTATACAGTAATGCTTACGATAAATTTAGAACCGGTTTACGGAATTGCGTTAGCGGTTTTAATATTCGAAAAAAACGAACAAATGAGTTTCTCCTTTTATATAGGTGCAGCAATTATTCTTATCACGGTGATTTTGAATGGATTAATACGAAATAACAAAAAAAATAATTAGATAAGGGTTCAAAAATTATTCAAATAATTTTTAAATAGTATCTTTGTCATTACAAACAAATTAAACAAAACTAACTTTTATGGAATATTTAGATTTTGAATTGCCAATAAAAGAGCTGGAAGATCAAATGGAAAAATGCGTTGTTTTAGGGCAAGAATCCGATGTTGATGTTTCTGCAACTTGTATACAACTAGAAGAAAAATTAGAACAAACTAAAAAAGATATCTATAAAAATCTTACAGCTTGGCAAAGGGTACAAATGTCTCGCCATCCTAACAGACCTTATACTTTAGAATACATTACTAACTTAACAGATGGTACATTTTTAGAGTTATTCGGAGATAGAAATTTTAAAGATGATAAAGCAATGGTTGGTGGTTTAGGAAGAATCAACGGTCAGTCATATATGATTATCGGACAACAAAAAGGAATCAATACTAAAATGCGTCAATTGCGTAATTTCGGTATGGCGAATCCAGAAGGTTACCGTAAAGCATTACGATTAATGAAAATGGCAGAGAAATTCAATCTTCCTGTATTAACATTAATTGACACTCCTGGAGCTTATCCTGGTTTAGAAGCAGAAGAACGCGGACAAGGTGAAGCGATTGCTCGTAATATTTTTGAAATGGCTCGTTTAAAAACACCAATTATCTCCATTATTATTGGTGAAGGAGCTTCTGGTGGAGCATTAGGAATTGGAGTAGGTGATAGAGTATTTATGTTAGAAAACACATGGTATTCTGTAATTTCTCCTGAATCTTGTTCTTCTATTTTATGGAGAAGTTGGGAATTTAAAGAACAGGCAGCTGAAGCTTTAAAATTAACGGCTATCGATATGAAAAAGCAAAAGTTAATTGACGATATTATCCCAGAACCATTAGGTGGAGTTCATCGTGATAAAGAAACGATGTTCAAAACTGTTGAAAAGTACATTACCAAATCATATAAGGAATTAAAAGACTTATCAACAAAAGATTTAGTAGCGCAAAGAATGGATAAATACTGCAATATGGGAGAATTCTCCGATAAATAAGCAAAATATATTATAAAGCGCCTTGTCAATCACAAGGCGTTTTTTTTGACATGTTAACAAATAGTAGTAAGTTGTTAACAGTTTTTCTTTAACAAGTTAAATTTATTTTTTCTACTAATTACATTACATTCGCATTATGGAAAAATCGTTAAATATAAACCCTATTCGAGTAGATAAAACTACTATTATTAATTTAGAAAAAGGAAAATTACCTCCTCAAGCTGTAGATATTGAAGAAGCAGTTTTAGGAGCTATGTTAATTGATATAAAAGCACCAGGTGAAGTAATTGATTTACTAAATCCAGATGTTTTTTATAAAGAAGCACATAAATATATTTACGAAGCAATTAATCAATTGTTCCATAGCACACCACCGCAACCTATCGATTTATTAACTGTTTCTGCACAATTAAAAAGAAATGGTAAATTAGAAATGGCAGGTAGCGATTTTTATCTAATCCAACTTACACAAAAAATAGCCTCTTCGGCACATATTGTATTCCACGCTCGTATTATTCTTCAGAAGTTTATTCAAAGAAGTTTAATTTCTATTTCAAGTAAATTAATTGAAGATTGTTACGATGAAGGAATGGATGTTTTCGATTTATTAGACACAGCCGAAACGAATTTATACGAAATCACACAAGGAAACCTTAAAAAAGGATACGAAACGGCCCAGAGTTTAGTAAACCAAGCCAAACAACGTATTGAAGAAATTTCCAACAAAGAAGGTTTATCCGGAATTCCAACAGGGTTTAGAAAACTAGACGATTTAACATCAGGTTGGCAACCATCTGATTTAATTATTATTGCTGCTCGTCCAGGTATGGGTAAAACCGCTTTCGTATTATCGATGGCTCGAAATATTGCAGTTACGAATAACGAACCGGTTGCTTTATTCTCACTGGAGATGTCATCTGTACAGTTAATTACGCGTTTGATTTCGAGTGAAACCGGATTAACATCTGAAAAACTTCGTAAAGGAGATTTAGAACCTCACGAATGGGAACAATTAAACGTAAAAGTAAAAGATTTAGAAAAAGCACCTTTATATATTGACGATACACCTTCATTATCTATTTTCGATTTACGTGCCAAAGCCCGTCGTTTGGTTTCACAACACGGAATTAAACTAATTGTAATTGATTATTTGCAGTTAATGTCTGCTGGT
>JAULXA010000058.1:0-3735 GCA_032118875.1 Flavobacterium sp. | reverse complement strand
GTACATCTTTGATAGATATGGAAAATTAATTAAACAATTGAGTACAACAGCTGGAAGTCCAGGTTGGGACGGAACTTATAATGGCGCGCAATTGCCGTCAACAGACTATTGGTTCACACTTGATTACACTGAAAATAATCAGCAAAAAGTGTTTAAATCTCACTTCTCTTTAAAACGATAAGTAAAAAATCATAAAAACAAAAATGGCTCCGAATTTCGGAGCCATTTTTTATATTGAAAAAAAAATTAAATCTTTTCTAACCAATTTTTAAAATCCCAAAAGTTTTGTGGAGCAACTCCATGTCCAACAGGATACTCTTTATATGTTATTTGTAAACCTAATTTTTCTAAATAAGGTTGTGTTTTTCTTGCCCATTCCACAGGAATTACTTGGTCTTGAGAACCGTGAGAAGCAAAAAAGTCAATATGATTGATTTGACTAACATCAAAACTTTCTGGTAAAATTTGTTCGTTCAAGTAACCACTTAAAGCAACCACTTTATTAATTTTTTCAGGATATGTAAACGCCATTCCGTAACTTAAAATTGCACCCTGACTAAATCCAATTAAGGAAATGTTCGATTTATCTAAAGGTAATTTTTCTGAAATCTCATCAATAAAATTAGAAATCACTTGTAAAGATTCTTTGGCTTGTTCGTTATTTGAAAATTTATTTTCATCGGCATCAAACGTAATTTCATACCAAGCATATCCATAAGGTTGTAAATCGTAAGGTGCACGAACTGAAATTACATATACATCTTCAGGTAATTGTGGTGCAAAAGAAAATAAATCTTCTTCATTACTTCCATAACCGTGTAGTAAAATCAAAGCTCCGTTTTTTTCTTTAATTTCTTTAGGAGCTTTTACTATATATTCTAGACTCATATTTTTATAAATTTTTAAACCATTTTTGAAATTGTTCTCCTAAAACAGGAACCAATTTCATTTCATTATTCATTAAACCAGCAAAACTAATAAACCAAAGTATGGCGAAAAAAGCCCAATAAGCTGTTGATGCTATCCAACTGTCGAAATACCCGATAAAATATCCACCCAAGTGAAAACACAAAAATAAGCCTAGAGTTTGACGCGTATAAAAACTAACAAATTCGTTCTTTTTTTCGGTATTCATCATTAGTGCTACAATTGTTCCGATGATTGTAAAATGACTAATCATCGCATTTACTTTATGTTCTTCCATTAGATTTCAATTTTATTATTAGTAATAATTCCGTATACTTTTCCTTTCATTTTCTTCCCAATCATAATCGAATTTTTAGAAAAAGAAAGTATGTTTTCTTTCTCAAAAATCCATTCTCCATTCGGATTAAAAAGTGTTAAATCTGCTTTATTTCCTTCTGAAATAGTGTTGTTTTCTATATTGAAGTGCGATTTTTGAGCAGTGAATTTCTCCACAATTACTTCTGTTGGTAAAACTGTTTGTAATGCACCAAATGCACTTTCTAAACCAATCGAACCATAATCAGCTAAATCGTATTCTAATTGTTTTTGTTCGATATTAACAGGACAATGATCTGAAGTTATAACAGAAATCACATTGCTTAAAACACCTTCAATCAAGGCTTTTCTGTCAGTTTCTGTACGAAGTGGTGGATAAATTTTCGTATTTGAATTAAAATCCAATAATTCTTTATCAGTTAAAACCAAATTATTAACCGAAACACCACACGTAATTTGTAAGCCTTTCGCTTGGGCTTTCGCAATTAAATCTACCGAGTTTTTCGTTGTGATCGTTGGAATGTGTAATTTTCCATTCGTATATTCTAATAACGCGATGTTTCTTTCAATCTCTATTTCTTCCGCCATAGCTGGAATTCCTTTCAATCCTAATTTCGTAGAAACCACACCTTCGTTCACAAAACCTTTTCCTTTGATGTCTTTATTCATAGGTTGTACGAATAAAATTCCATCAAAATTATCTACATATTGAAAGGCGATTTTTAACAAATTCGCATTCGTCATCGATTTTTTATAATCTCCAAAAGCCACCACTCCAGCATTTTTCATATCGAAAAGTTCTGCTAAATCGGTTCCTTCACTATTTTTAGTTAAACAACCTACAATGTGCAAGTTGGTAACGCTATTATGTGCTTTACTTTTTATAAATTGGATTATCGCCTGATTGTCAATCGCTGGATTTGTATTTGAATGTAATAAAACAGAAGTAAAACCGCTTTTTGCTGCTACTTTTAGTCCGTTTTCGATAGTTTCCGTAGTTTCAAAACCTGGTTCGCCAAAAACGACTGAAGTATCTAACCAACCTTGAGAAACGTGTAAATTTTCTTTTTCAATGATTTCAAAACCGTCTTTTACAGCTAGATTTTTTCCAATTTTAGAAATAATTCCATCCGTAATTTCAATATCAACTTGTTGTTTATGAAATGGGTTTTGATTTTCAAGTATCGTTGTGTTTTTTAGTAAAAGGTTCATTTTACAAATTTTTGGATTAGTAGTTCAAGTAGTAAAAATAGTAGTGTTGCGATGATAAAATATTTCCAGACTTCATTGCTCGTTCTCGATGAATGAATGTCAGAATAAAAGGTGGAAACCGAATTGACTTTGGTACAAGCATCAAAATAATCGGCGTTAATTTGCGACAAATCACTTTCGTTTCTTGGATAGTTGAAACTGATGTTTTTAAGCGATTCTTTGTCTTTTAAAACTTCGTAATTCCCTGAATTTTCTGGATAATTTCCGAAAGTTAACTTGATTTTATTATTCAAAATTTGTTGCATTGGAATAAAACTGTTTTCCGTATTTGTCACACTTAAAACATTATCTTTTGCAATGGTTTCGTTAATAATTGTATAGTTATTATTGCCAATTGTAAAGGCATTCAAACCCGTTTTATTGTTATTTTGTCCCATATTATAAAACGTGGGAACAATTAATGGTGAATTTTGAAAGTTCGAATTTTCTTTGTTAATCGACGTCGAAAAGAAAAACAAATTCCCTAATTTATTGGTAATATTTCCTAAGAAAACGCTTTTATCTTCGTATTGTAAAACAGGTAAATTACTTCCATTTATAGTGAATGTAGCATTCGTTTTCGGATATTGAAAATTGCTGACTTTCTTCTCAAAAACGTTAGTATATATGGGATGATTGAAACTAATTTGCGTAATTTGTTTCTCTTTTATGGCTTTTTCAGATAATGAATTGTTACTGAAATTTCTTAAAAATGAATTGTAACTTTCCACCGAACTATTCACATCTGGAATGAAAATAATATTTCCACCTTTGCTGTAATAATTTTTTAAAGTAACCGATAATGCATTCGGAATGATTGGCAATTCGTTTAAAATTATGGCATCTGCATTTTCAATTGAATTGTAATTTAAGGTGTTCAATTCTGTAGAAGTGTAATTGAATTCTTCTGCGTTATAAATTCGAGATAAGAATTTGTTTTTATCCAAATTTCCAACTGCAATTATATTTGATTTTTGAGGTTTCGAAATGCTGAAATAAAACGTATTGTCATAACTCAAACTATTATCTTGAATGGAAACATAGCCATGAAAATCGGTTTTCGGAATGGTGAATAAAATCTCTTTTTGAGGTTTTTCTTTAGAAATTAAAGCTTTCCCAACTAATTTTTTGCCATTATACATAGAAATTGGCACATCGTTTTCAAAATCTCCGTACGATTTAATGCTGATTTTCAATTCGTAAAACTGATCTAAAACTTGACTAATTTGTACGTTTTCAATC
>JAULXA010000057.1:0-8717 GCA_032118875.1 Flavobacterium sp. | reverse complement strand
CAATATGATTTTTCAAAAAGGAAAATCACCAGATTTAAAATTCAAACAAAATTCGGAAAGAAATATTTTTGAAGAATTGGCTCAAAAACCTGTAAAAGTTTCTGCGGTGACTCAAATCAGAAAAAGAAAAATTGCCACAGAAAGAAAATTATATATTGGAAAAGGGCAACATTATTTTTCAAAAGCGCAAGTAGGACAATTTCTAATCGAAAAAGAAGAATTAAAAACGGGCGACACGATTTATATTATCGGACCAACCACCGGAAATCAAAAAATTGAAGTAGGAACCATGTTCGTAAATGGAGAAGAAAGTACTATAGCAAAATCAGGCGATAAAGTCACGTTTGTCGTACCATTTAAAATAAGAGAATCGGATAAAATTTATAAAATATAAATCGAAATCCACAAGAAAAAGAAACCTGTTGCGTTAGTATAATGTAGCAGGTTTTTTTGTTTCTAAAAACTTCAAAAAGCAAAATTATAAATTAAGGTAAAAAATGCTATCTTTACGCTCAAAATAAACTTTGAAATCGTAGTAAAATTAATTTATTGCGAATTAAAATGTAACATTTGAAAAGTAGTTCCACATAAGGGACGATCAATATATATAATTATGGCATGTACAAGTTGTTCAACTTCCGATGGTGGTGCACCAAAGGGGTGTAAAAATAATGGGACTTGCGGCACCGATAGCTGCAACAAATTAACGGTTTTCGATTGGTTGGCAAATATGACTTTGCCTGGCGGACAAGCGCCTTTCGATTGTGTAGAAGTTCGTTTTAAAAACGGAAGAAAAGAATTTTTTAGAAATACCGAAAAACTAACTTTAAGTATTGGCGATGTAGTAGCAACTGAAGCTTCTTCTGGTCACGATGTAGGTTTGGTTTCTTTAACAGGTGAATTAGTTCGTGTTCAAATGAACAAAAAACACGTTAAAGACAACGCGGAAGTTCCTAAAATTTACAGAAAAGCGACTCAAAAAGACATCGATATTTGGCATGGTGTAAGAAATAAAGAAGACGCTATTCAGGTTCGAGCGCGTGAAATTGCTATTGCCATAAAATTAGAAATGAAAATTTCTGATATCGAATTTCAAGGTGATGGTTCTAAAGCGACTTTCTATTACACGGCAAATGATCGTGTCGATTTTCGTCAGTTAATTAAAGAATACGCAGGTGAATTTAAAATCCGTGTAGAAATGAAACAAGTAGGTTTCCGTCAGGAAGCAGCTCGTTTAGGCGGAATTGGTTCTTGCGGACGCGAATTGTGTTGTTCTTCTTGGTTAACCGATTTTAGAAGTGTGAATACTTCAGCAGCACGTTACCAACAATTATCCTTAAATCCTCAAAAATTAGCCGGACAATGTGGGAAACTAAAATGTTGTTTAAATTACGAGTTAGATACGTATTTAGACGCACTTAAAGGTTTACCAGATATGGACACTAAATTGCTTACAGATAAAGGTGATGCGTATTGCCAAAAGATAGATATTTTCAAAAATCTAATGTGGTTTTCATACGCAAACGCGCCAGCTCATTGGCACACTATCAAAGCGGATAAAGCAAAAGAGATTGTAGCTTTAAACAAACAAGGGAAAAAAATCGCACAATTAGAAGATTATGTAGAAGAAGTTTCTACTGTCAATATTGAGAAAAAATTCGAAAATGTAGTCGGTCAAGATAGTTTAACACGATTTGATCAACCGAAGAAAAAATCGAACAATAATAATAAAAGAAAAAAGAAACCGTTTAAGAAAAATGAACAATAATTTTTTTAAAATACTACCTTTTGTCTTACTTTTTACCGTAATTTCTTGCGATAAAAATCAAGTTTTCGACGAATACAAAGAGTTTGACGGTACTTGGAAAAAGAACAAGAAAGTCACTTTCACTTTCGAACAAAAAGATACCACTAGCGTGTATAATATGTTTTTAAATGTGAGAAATAATAACGAATATCCATACAATAATTTGTTTTTAATAGTGTCGTTAAATCAACCAGGCGGAAAAGTTTTAGTGGATACGTTAGAATACCAAATGGCCAATCCAGATGGAACTTTAATGGGAACAGGGTTTTCAGATATTAAAGAAAGCAAACTGTGGTATAAAGAAAATTACAGTTTTGACAAAGTTGGAAAATATACGTTAGAAGTAGAACACGCAGTAAGACAAACTGGAAAAGTACAAGGCGTACAAGATTTAGTTGGAATTACAGATTTAGGATTAAGAATTGAAAAAAGAAAATAAATAGAATATGGCAACTACCAACACCCAAGTCAATTATTCAGATTACGTAAGAAAATTTTGGAAATTATTCTGCTACACGTTTGGTGGCGTTTTATTATTTTTTCTTTTAGCTTCGTGGGGATTTTTCGGAAAAATGCCTTCGTTTGACGAATTAGAAAATCCAGATACCAATATCGCGACAGAAATTATTTCTTCTGACGGCGTAACTTTAGGTAAATTTTATAAAGAAAACAGAACACCCGTAAAATATCAAGAATTACCAAAACATTTAGTGGATGCATTAGTGGCTACTGAAGATGAACGTTTTTACGAACATTCTGGTGTAGATGCCAGAGGAACTTTAAGAGCGATTTCAAGTTTAGGAAGAAGCGGTGGAGCCAGTACCATTACACAACAATTAGCGAAAAACTTATTTCACGGTGAAGGTTCTCGTTTTTTACCTTTTCGTATCATTCAAAAATGTAAAGAGTGGATTATCGCAACTAAATTAGAAAGACAATATACCAAACAAGAAATCATAGCTTTATATTTAAACAAAGTCGATTTTGTAAATAGCGCTGTCGGAATTCGTTCGGCTTCAAAAATTTATATGGGTAAAGAACCTAAAGATTTAACTATTGAGGAAAGTGCTTTGTTTGTGGGAATGTTAAAAAATCCAGCGTTATACAATCCAACCAAAGAAAAAAGAAAAGAAAAAGTTTTCAACAGAAGAAATACAGTTTTAGACCAAATGGTGAAAAACAAGTATTTATCTGAAGGAAAAGCAGCACAATTAAAGAAACTTCCATTAAAAATCAACTTCAAACCTGAAAGTCACGCAGAAGGAACTGCTACTTATTTCAGAGAATACTTACGTGAAAGTTTAAAACCAATCATCAAAGCGATTGAAGAAGAAAAAGGAGAAGAAATTGACCTTTATACAGCAGGTTTAAAAATTTATACTACTGTCGATTCTCGTATGCAACAATATGCAGAAGAAGCGGTTGAAGAACACTTGTCAAATTTACAACCAGAATTTAATCGCAGACAAAAAGACAATCCAACGGCTCCGTTTTTAGATATTACTCCAGAAGAAACTCAGAAAATCATGAACTCAGCCATGAAAAATTCGGAGAGATGGCGTATCATGAGCATCAACGGAAAATCGGATGAAGAAATTAAACAATCTTTTGATGTAGCTACAAAAATGAAAATCTTCACTTGGAATGGAGAAAGAGATACGATCATGAAACCTAAAGATTCTATCCTTTATTATAAGCATTTTTTACAAACCGGAATGATGGCAATGGAGCCACAAACGGGTCATGTAAAAGCTTGGGTAGGTGGAATTAACTATAAGTATTTTCAATACGATCACGTAGGCCAAGGAGCACGTCAAGTAGGTTCAACTTTTAAACCTTTTGTTTACGCTACAGCCATTGACAGATTAGGAAAATCACCTTGTGATATGATAATGGATGCACCATTTACTATTTTAAAAGGAGACAATAACGACAAAGATTGGTCACCAAACAATTCGGATGGAAAATTCCGTGGATTGGTTTCTATGAAAAAAGCATTAGCTAATTCTATCAACACAGTTTCAGCTCGTTTAATTGACGAAGTGGGTGCGCCAGCCGTTGTGGAAATGGCCAAAAATTTAGGAGTTTCTTCAGACATTCCAAATCGTCCAGCAATTGCATTAGGAGCAGTAGAAATTACTGTGGAAGAAATGGTAGCTGCTTTTAGTACTTTCGCTAATGAAGGCGTATATATCAAACCACAATTAATTACCAGAATTGAAGATAAAAATGGAGTAGTAATTTACCAAGGTGTAGAAGAATCTCATGATGTAGTTAATAAAGATGTTGCCTATTCTATTATTAAATTAATGGAAGGTGTGACTGAATCAGGTACAGGTTCTCGTTTGCGTTGGGCAGCTTCGGCTCCATCTAACTATTTAACGGGTGTGCCTTACAATATTAAAGGACCAGTTGCGGGTAAAACAGGAACTTCTCAAAACAATTCAGATGGATGGTTTATTGGAATGGTTCCCAATTTAGCAGCCGGAGTTTGGGTAGGAAATGAAGACCGTTCCGCGCATTTTGAAAGTACAAATATGGGACAAGGTGCTACAACAGCATTACCAATTTACGGAATTTTTATGCGAAAATGTTTAGCAGATCCAACACTTAACGTTTCACAACAACCCTTTAAAAGACCAGCCAATATGTCTATTAAAGTAGATTGTGCACCAGAACCTAGTAGAGCAGTAGCGGATTCTACAGCAACGGATTCAACTGCCGTTCCAATTGATGCACAACCCGATACAGAAGGAATAGACGGACTATAAATTATATTATGATTTCAAGAAAAGTAAACAACGTACAAGAAGCGCTTGAAGGAATTCAAGACGGACAAACCATTATGCTAGGAGGCTTCGGACTTTGTGGCATTCCAGAAAACAGTATTGCTGAATTAGTACAAAAAAACGTGACTGATTTAACTTGCATTTCTAACAATGCCGGTGTGGACGATTTTGGTTTAGGATTACTATTACAAAAACGTCAAATTAAGAAAATGATTTCTTCTTATGTAGGTGAAAATGCCGAATTCGAACGTCAAATGCTTTCAGGAGAATTAGATGTAGAATTAACACCACAAGGAACTTTAGCAGAAAAATGTCGTGCCGCTCAAGCCGGAATTCCTGCGTTTTTTACACCAGCAGGCTTCGGTACAGAAGTAGCTGAAGGGAAAGAAACTCGAGAATTCAACGGAAAAATGCACGTTATGGAATTAGCGTATAAAGCAGATTTTTCAATCGTAAAAGCTTGGAAAGGTGATACGGCTGGGAATTTAATTTTCAAAGGAACGGCTCGTAATTTTAACGCTTGTATGGCAGGTGCTGCAAAAATCACTATTGCTGAGGTGGAAGAATTAGTACCAGCAGGAACTTTAAATCCAAACGAAATTCACATTCCAGGAATTATGGTGAATCGTATTTTCCAAGGTGAGAAATTTGAAAAAAGAATAGAGCAAAGAACTGTTAGACAAAGAAGTTAATCATGGCATTAGATAAAAATCAAATCGCAAAAAGAATCGCACAAGAAGTGAAAGATGGTTACTATGTAAATTTAGGAATCGGTATCCCAACTTTAGTGGCGAACTATGTTCGTACAGATATTTCAGTAGAATTCCAATCTGAAAATGGAGTTTTAGGTATGGGACCTTTTCCTTTTGAAGGAGAAGAAGATGCCGACATCATCAACGCAGGAAAACAAACGATTACAACTTTACCTGGCGCAAGTTTCTTTGATTCAGCTTTTAGTTTCGGAATGATTCGTGCGCAAAAAGTAGATTTAACTATTTTAGGAGCCATGGAAGTTTCTGAAAATGGAGATATTGCCAATTGGAAAATTCCAGGAAAAATGGTAAAAGGAATGGGTGGTGCTATGGATTTAGTAGCTTCTGCAGAAAATATTATCGTGGCTATGATGCACGTAAATAAAGCTGGAGAATCGAAAATTCTTAAAAAATGTTCCCTTCCATTAACAGGTGTGGGTTGTGTGAAAAAAGTAGTTACAGAATTAGCGGTTTTAGAAATCACTCCAAATGGTTTCAAATTATTAGAAAGAGCACCAGGCGTTACAGTAGAAGAAATAATCAAAGCAACAGAAGCTGAATTAATTATAGAAGGAGAAATTCCTGAAATGAAAATTTAATTTTATATATATGAAAGAAGGATTACTAACATACGAGTTAACAAACGACTATTTAAATATAGGAGATTATGTTCAAAGTATAGCTGCAAAACAGTTTTTATCAAACAACCACGATAGAGTTTATATTGATAGAGAACATTTGAATAGTTATGACGGAGATGAAGTGGCATTAATTATGAATGGGTGGTTTTTAATGACACCTAAAAACTTTCCTCCCTCAAAAAAAATTAAACCTGTTTTAGTTTCGCACCATATTAATATTTCAGTACATGAACATTTTTCTAAGTCACCTGAAATTATTGCTTTCTATAAAGAAAACGAACCCGTTGGTTGTAGAGATTATTTTACTATGGATTTTCTTAAAAGTTTAGGTGTTGAGGTATATTATACAGGTTGTTTGACTCTAACATTAGGTGATACTTTTCAAACGACTGAAAGATCTAATAAAGTATATTTTGTTGATCCAAGATACAAAAAAAATAAAGGTTTTGTCAACAAATTTAAAACAGCATTGTACGGAATTAAAAGATTTAGTACTATAAATGCTATCAGAAAAAAATTCAAAAAAGACAACAAATTAAAAAGTTGGTATAAAACTATTGAGTTTTATAAATCGTATTCTCAAATTTTTACAGATGATGTTTTAATTAACGCAGAATATGTGAAACACTTCGTTCCTGGTAAACAATTTAAGAATGAAGACGAAATTTTCGAATTCGGTGAAAACTTATTACGCAAATATGCGCAAGCGAATTTTGTAGTAACTGCAAGAATTCACTGTGCGCTTCCAAGTTTATCTATGGGAACTCCAACAATTTATGTTGACATTCCAGACGATAGTGATGTGAGTGATTGCCGTTTAAACGGAATTAAGGAATATTTCCACGTGGTTCAAAACTCTAGAGGTATTCTTTCAACAGATTTAGTTAAAAACGGACAAAAAATCGATTGGAATACTAAAATTGAAAACAAAAAAGATTTCCTTGTCGTAAAAGAAAAAATTAAGAAAAATGTAATCGAGCAACTTCAAAAAATTCACGGTTCATAATATTTACTATACAATCTATTGATTATCAATTAACTTGTCAATAAGTTAAATCCAAAAAGCGACTCATTTTAGTCGCTTTTTTTATTTTAAAATTGAGTTATTATCAATAAAAACACAAAATAACTAACAATACAATAAAAATTTACAAAAAAATATGTTTTTATAATAAAAGTAAATAGTTTTGATTCAACATTCAGCTACTACTGAATAATTTAACTAACTAAAAACTATTTTATGAAACAAAATTTTAGAAATGTAGCTTTGGCTACGTTTACTCTGTTTTCGTTTACGGCTTTTGCTCAAAAGACCGACAAACAAGTAAAACAAAAGGAATTAAACAGTAATGGCATCCCAAGTCTAATTACATTTAACAAGAATTCGAACATTAATAGTTCCAATTCAGCTCAACTCTTCAAAGATCAATTAGGTCTTAAACAAAATCAATCTTTAAATTCTATTAAATCTGAAATTGATGAACTAGGATTTAATCACGAAAAATTTCAATTATTTCACAAAGGGGTTAAAGTAGAATTTGCTACGTATTCTTTACATTCAAAAGCTGGAAAAGTTACCGCAATGAGTGGCGAGTTTTATAACATTGCTGACTTATCTACTACACCAAAAATTTCTGCTCAAGATGCTTTTAAAATGGCAAAAAATTATACAGGAGCTAAAAGTTATATGTGGGAAAACACAACAGAATCTCAAAGAATTAACTACCAAATGCCTTTTGGTGAATTGGTTTTTTTACCAATTATTGATTCTGAAGCAAAAAAAGGAACTTTTGACAATGTTAAATTGGCTTATAAGTTTGACATTTATGCCACTAATCCAGTAAGTAGAGGTGATTTATATATTGATGCTAATACGGGAGAAGTATTATTTTATAACGCAACAATTAAACACTTAGGGGAACATGCTCATGGCGCAAAATCAGCATTTACTAAGAACATAGAAAAACCTCAAAGCTTTGAATTGTTTAAAAATAGTTCATTAGTTGTTGCTGCAAATGCAGCAACTCGTTATAGTGGCACAAAAACAATTCAAACGTTATTAAGTGGGTCATCATATATCTTATCTGATAATACAAGAGGTGGAGGTGCACAAACTTACAATATGAAAAAAGGAACTAATTATTCTACCGCTGTAAATTTTACAGATGTTGATAATAATTGGACTGCTACAGAATTTAATAATACAAACAAAGATAACGCGGCTTTAGATGCACACTGGGGTGCAGAAATGACGTATGATTATTTTAGTATTAAACATGCGAGAAATAGTTATAACAATGCTGGAGCAAAAATTAATAGTTATGTTCATTATAGCTCAAATTATAATAATGCATATTGGGACGGTTCAAGAATGACTTATGGAGACGGAAGCGGTACAGGCGGTTTTAATGCATTAACATCTTTAGATGTTGCAGCACATGAAATCGGACATGCTGTTTGTTCTAACACAGCAAATTTAGCCTATCAAAAAGAATCAGGTGCGATGAACGAAGGTTTCTCAGATATCTGGGCAGCTTGTGTAGAATATTATGCAGCGCCAACCAAACAACCTTGGTTAATTGGTGAAGATATTGAAATGAGATCAGGACACGTAGCACTTCGTTCTATGAGTAATCCAAATGCAGAAGGTCAGCCTGATACTTATGGTGGAACGTATTGGATAAATCCTAATTGTACTCCAACTCAAACCAATGACTATTGTGGTGTA
>JAULXA010000056.1:0-3969 GCA_032118875.1 Flavobacterium sp. | reverse complement strand
TTCAATGGTTAATATTATAAAACCAAATTACGATTATGTAATTAATTTAATAGGACTTACTTATTATGATAAAAAGAGTTTTCAAGAATCTTTAAAATATTTTAATAAATTAATTGAAATAAATCAATTTTTTCCAGGTGCATTTTATAATAGAGGAATGGTTTATAATGGTTTAGGTGATAATTTAAACGCTATTAAAGATTATGACAAAGCAATTGAGATTAAGCCTTCAGGTGATTTGTACAATAACAGAGCATTTAGTAAAGTTAATTTAAATGATTTAAAAGGAGCTTTAGTAGATTATGCCAAAGCAATTTCATTAAGCCCAAATAATGAAAAGTATTTTTATGATAGAAGTTTAATTAATTATAAGTTGGGAAAATTGACAGAATCTTTAGAGGATTGTAATGCAGCTATTAAGATTAATCCTAAATTAGCGATTGCATACAATAATAGAGCTATTATGAAATATTTATTGAAAGATTCAGATGGAGCTTGCATAGATTTAAAAATAGCAAAAAATTTAGGCTATGATGTAAGTAAGTTAAGTAATATAATAAAATGTATATAAAATAAAAAAGCACTTCAATTGAAGTGCTTTTTTTGTGGGGAGAGTAGGATTCGAACCTACGAAGTTTTCACAGCAGATTTACAGTCTGCCCTCGTTGGCCGCTTGAGTATCTCCCCATGGCCATAACTTGAGTGCAAATATATAATTGTTTTTTTGAGTTGCAAACTTATTTTAAAGGAATATTTAAATTATTTTATAACATTCTGAAAACTAAAAACATAAAAAAATCCCATTTTGTAATAATATACAAAATGGGATTGGTTTTTATAACTTGAGGTATTACTTCAGACCTAATAATTCTTTTACTTTAGCTTTTAATTCTTCACCTCTAAGGTCTTTGGCTACAATGTTTCCTTTTGCATCTAATATAAATGTAGCTGGAATTCCTTCTACTTCATATAGTAATGCGATTGGATCTTTCCATTTTTTAAGATTTGAAACCTGTGTCCAAGTTAATTTATCTTTTGCAATGGCTTTTTTCCAATCTGCAGCATCATCGTCTAAAGAAACACCAATAATGTTTAAACCTTTAGAGTGTAATTCATTATATAACGCCACTACATTTGGATTTTCAGCTCTACATGGTCCACACCAAGATGCCCAAAAATCTACAATTGTAACTTTTCCTAAAGTTTCTTTTAAAGAAACGGTTTTTCCTTCTGGTGTTTTTGCAGAAAAATCTGGCGCTTTAGTTGAACTATTTACTTTTTTTTTTCTGGAGTTGGAGCTCCAGCTGATGCTTTTAATTGTTGGTCTAAAAGCTTTTTAACGTTTTTACCACTTTTTGTTTCGTATAATTTTTTATCTAATTTATCAAACGCTTCTTTTGCTTCTTTAGCTTGCATAATTCCTCTACTAACATAATTCTCTAAAAAAAGCATAGAAATAATTGAACCCGAATTGTTTTTAATAAACTCTCTAGATTTCGTATCCATTTTTGTAGAAATAGATTTTGCTAAATTTCCATATTCTTCGTTTAATTTAGTTTGCATGGCAATGTCTTTTGATTCCATTGCTTGCTTCATTATAACATTGTTTTTATTCTGAAAATCAATGATTGGTTTGTTGATAATTGCTGATTCTTCAGTATATTGTTGAAACTTATCATTATTTGTAGTTCCAGAAATCTTAGATTTTTGAATATCTTTAATATCAAAAGTTAAATTAATTGTACCGCTTTCAATAATGAAAGGAAGTGATTTTCTTGATTGATATTGTGGATCAATAATTCCATCAATACTAACTAAACCGATTTCAGGAAGTTCGTTTTTTCCTTTAAACTCAAATTTTCCTTCTTTAATTTCTGTAGTGTCCATTGCTACAGGTCCCATTTCTCCAGCTCCTTCTAAAAATACTTTTGTGCCATCTTTTACACCAGTTGCTGTTCCTTCAATTTTAAACTCATTGCAAGAAATTAAAATTAATGCAGAAAATAATACTACTAATTGTTTCATTTTTATATTTTGTAAATTGTTACACTGAAAAACTCAGTTTTTATTTTTTATTGGATGCAAATGTATTAATTTTTTATGACTAATAAAATCTTATCTATTTGCAAAATAGATATTCTTATCTTTGTCAAATGAGTACTTACACGAAACATAATTTTCATAAATATACTTTTTGTTTGTTCCAACAAGTCGATTTTTCTGTTTTGGCAGATTTAAAATTGAGTTATAAAAGTAATTCAGGAAGCGAATATTATTATACAGAAATTGGTGTCTACAGAAAATCTAACCATTGGGGAAGAGCCGCTAATTGTCGTTGGCGTTTAATAGTGAATTCTGAATATAAAAATCAAACTGAGATTGTTGCATTTGCACGTTGGACAGATTTTTATTCCAATAATGAAATGGATAAATTGTTTTACATCGAAATTAATGAAGCCAAAAGCGAAGTGCATTTCAATCATAAAAACAATCCAAATTATACCAATCAAATTTTAAGAAACGCCTCAGAAACCGCAAAACGTATTAAAGAGATTAAAGAAGTTTTACTAACTAATTCTTGGGCGAAATATTTAGTTTTTGATAATTTTGAAGAAATTAGGCGTAAAATGCTATCAGAATTGAACAATACCAACGAAAGTTTCGTAAATTTGCGTAAAATTTTACAAGATGGGAAGAAATAACGCCATAAATCAAGACAAGCATAAAAAGCAATTGGATAATCACATGAAGAAAATTAAACAGACGAAGCAAACTTCTGCTGCTAAAAAAGCTTCAATTTTAGAACAATACAAGCAATCACTTAAAAAATAGTTATTCCTTTATTTTTTTATCGTTGCCAATAATTTTTTGCTATATTTGAGTAAATCAGTTTTATATGACAACGACTTTAAATTTTAGGCAAAGAATTTTTCAACATTTGGATGGATTGGTAACTGCGCCAGTTGTTTACGCACTTCATCAAAAAGGAATTTTAAAATATTTGCTCGAAAATCAAGAAGTTTCCTTATCCAAATTATCTTCAGAATTTAATGCTAATGAAGGCTATCTAAACATCGCTTTGCGTGTTTTGGCTTCTCAAGGCATGTTAGATTATAAATTAGATAACGTTAATAATTCGGTTGTAGTTACAACCAATTCAAAATCGGTACTTTCGTTTTCACTAGCACCAGTTTATGAAGAAGTTATAGATGTATTAAAAGAAAAAGATTGGTTTACTTCGGTACAAATTCAAAACGAATCGTACCAAGATTTAAACAAGTTATTTGAATGGTACAAAAACAAGTGTCATATTCAACTTTCTGAAAATGATGACGAAAGAGAAATTCAAGAGCAATTTTTAGCACATATAGAAGGCTATTTGGTTGGACCAATTATTGTAAGTTTAGGAATGACAGGTATGTTTCATAAATATTTTATGGAAACGTCTTTCAGTCCAGAAGAATTTCATAAACATCCAGAAGTTTTCAAAATTATATTAGATTTCTTTACGCATTTAGGTTGGTTTACGCGTAAAAAAGACAATTATCAATTTACAGAATTAGGATTATCCTTTGCTAAACGAGCTTCGGCATATGGTGTAACGGTTTCTTATTTGCCAATGTTTAAAAATATCGACACGTTATTATTCGGAAATCCGAAAGTATTGAGAGAAACTGCTGTTGGCGAAGATGAAATTCACGTCAATAGAGAAATGAATGTTTGGGGAAGCGGTGGCGCACATACCACATATTTCAAAGTGATCGATGAGATTATTATCGAATTATTCAATAAACCAATAAATGAACAACCGAAAGGTATTTTAGATATGGGTTGTGGAAATGGCGCTTTTCTACAACATATTTTTGAAGTGATTGAACGTCAAACTATTCGAGGAAAAATGCTGGATGATTATCCTTTGTTTTTGGTCGGAGCCGATTATAATCAAGCTGCTTTAAAAGTAACAAGAGC
>JAULXA010000055.1:24275-28382 GCA_032118875.1 Flavobacterium sp. | reverse complement strand
TAAAATTGAAGGTTTTCGCGAACGTATCGAAACTATGATTCCTACAATGATAGAACACCGTTGTTCTGAAGGTTGTCGTGGTGGATTTTTCTCACGTGTAGAACGTGGAACTTGGATGGGTCACGTTATTGAGCACATTGCTTTAGAAATACAATCGCTTGCAGGAATGGAAACGGGTTTCGGAAGAACTCGTGAAACTAAAACTCCTGGAATATATAATGTAGTTTTCAGCTACACAGAAGAAAATGTCGGAATGTTTGCGGCAGAAAGTGCCGTTGCCATTGCAGAAGCTTTAATCGCCGGAACACCTTATGATTTTGAAGCTGATATTCAAAAAATGCGCGAAATCCGTGAACGTGTTCGTTTAGGACCTTCAACTGGAAGTATCGTAGAAGAAGCTGTTGCAAGAGATATTCCTTGGATTCGTTTAGGAACCAATTCGCTAGTACAATTAGGTTATGGTGTGAATCAAATGCGTTTTCAGGCGACAATTACTTGTAAAACCAGTAACATTGCTGTAGATATTGCTTGCAACAAAGAAGAAACCAAACGTATGTTAGGAAATGCTTCCATCCCAGTTGCAAGTGGAGGAATTTGTGTAGACGAAGAAGATTTAGATGCAGTTATTAGAAAAATTGGTTTCCCAATCGTTATAAAACCATTGGATGGAAATCACGGAAAAGGAGCATCGATAAACGTAAAAAACAGAGAAGATGCAGTAGCTGGTTTAGCTTATGCGAAAACATTTAGCCGAAGAGTAATTGTAGAAAAATTTATTACTGGTTTCGATTTTAGAGTTTTAATCATTGATAATAAATTAGTCGCAGCTGCAAAACGCGAACCGGCGCATATTAAAGGAAACGGAACAAATACGATTCAGCAATTAATTGAAGAAACCAATAAAGATCCAAGAAGAGGTTACGGCCACGAAAATGTTTTAACTCAAATTGATGTCGACAGAGATACTACTGATTTATTAGAAAAATTAGGGTATACGTTAGAAACCGTTCCTAAAAAAGACGAAATTGTATATTTAAAATCGACTGCGAATTTAAGTACTGGCGGAACTTCTGTTGATGTGACAGACATGATGCATCCTGAAAATATTTTCCTTTGCGAACGCATTTCTCGTGTGATTGGATTAGATGTTTGTGGTGTGGATATTATGGCTGAAAATTTAACGCAACCGTTAAAAGAAAATGGGGGTTGTATTTTAGAAGTCAACGCTGCTCCTGGTTTTCGTATGCATTTGGCACCTTCTGAAGGTTTACCTAGAAACGTGGCAGCTCCAGTTATTGATATGTTATATCCGCAAGGAAAACCAAGCAGAATTCCAATTATTGCCGTAACAGGTACAAATGGCAAAACCACTACTACCCGATTATTAGCACATATTGTTAAAAATAATGGCTACCGAGTTGGATTCACAACATCCGATGGAATTTACGTCCAAAATCATTTGATGGAAAAAGGTGATACCACCGGACCCATTTCTGCAGAATATATTTTAAAAGATCCAACCGTAGAATTTGCTATTTTAGAAACGGCTCGAGGTGGAATTTTAAGGTCTGGTTTAGGTTTTTCTCGTTGCGATATTGGAATTATTACGAATATTCAAGAAGATCATTTAGGTTTAGCTGATATTCATACTTTAGACGATTTAGCTCGTGTAAAAGCTACCGTTGTTAAAAGTATCAAAAAAGATGGTTGGGCCGTATTAAATGCTGAAGATGAATATTGTCTAAAAATCGCTAAAGATTTAAATTGCAATATCGCTTATTTTAGTTTAGATGAAAATAATGAGACGGCTTTAAAATTAGCTAAAGAAGGTAAAATTGTAGCCGTTTACGAAAATGGTTTCATTACTATTAAAAAAGGAGAATGGAAAATTCGTGTAGAAAAAGCGACTCAAGTACCCTTAACTTTAGGTGGAAAAGCCAAATTTATGATTGCTAATGTATTGGCTGCGACTTTAGCCGCTTATTTACAAGGTTTCAAAACAGAAGATATTAGTTTATCACTACAAACTTTTGTTCCAAGTGCTGCGCAAACGCCTGGAAGAATGAATATTTTCGATTTTAATAAATTTAAAGTCTTAATTGATTTTGCACACAACCCATCCGGTTACAGAGGAATTGAGGACTATTTAGAAAGTGTTTCTGCAACCAAAAAAATCGGAATTATTGCTGGAGTTGGAGATAGACGTGACGAAGACATTAAAGAATGTGCGAAAATTGCAGGAAGAATGTTTGATCATATTATCATTCGTCAGGAAAAGCATTTACGTGGTAGAACAGAAGAAGAAATTAACGGTTTAATTTTAGCTGGAATTGCAGAAAGTGGCAGAAATGTAACCACAGAAATTATTACTGCAGAAGTAGAAGCTTTAAAACACGCAATGGTTAATGCTGAAGACGGAAGTTTTATTACTGCTTTAAGTGATGTGATTGATAACGCAATTGAAACGGTTCAAGATTATTTGGATAAAGAAAACGAAGAAAGTAAAGCTTAAATCGTTAATTATAGAAAACAAAAAAGTCCAAGTCGTAAAAAACTTGGACTTTTTTCATTTATATAATCTTTAAAAAATAGACATTCCTGTTTTGGTGGTCAATTGCTCTAAAGCGTACATACCTAATTCGGAATTTCCTTTTTCGTTTAAACGTGGATTCCAAGTTGCGACAGAAAATTGTTTCGGTAAAACGGCGGCAATTCCACCACCGATTCCACTTTTACCTGGTAAGCCTACTTTATATGTGAATTCTCCTGATTCGTCATAAAATCCGCAAGTTTGCATTAACGCGTTTATTCTTTTGGCTTGACTAGAAGTTAAAATTTGTTTTCCTTTTTTTGAAATCCCTTCATTCGCAAAGAAAAAGAACGCATCGGCTAATTCTTTACATGTCATTTCAACAGAACATTGATGAAAATAGAAATCTAAAACTTCATCTACATCATTCTGTATGTTTCCGAATGATTTTAGGAAATTTGTTAATGCTGCATTTCTAAAACCCGTGTCTTTTTCAGATTTTGCTACTTTTAAATTATAATTTATCGTATCGCAGCCAGAAATTTCTCTGATAAAATGCAAAAAATCTTCTTTCGGATGTTCTAAACAAGAAACCAACATATCAGCAATAACTAAAGCGCCAGCGTTAATAAACGGATTTCTTGGAATTCCTTTTTCGTATTCTAACTGAACTAAAGAATTAAATGGATTTCCTGAAGGTTCTACTCCTACTCGTTCCCAAATTTTTTCTCCCAAATGAGAAAAAGCTAAAGTTACTGATAAGGCTTTAGAAACGGATTGGATAGAAAACTTTTCATTACTATCGCCAACACTAAATAAATTTCCGTCAATAGTTGTAAGGCAAATTCCAAATTTATCTGGATTTACATTGGCTAATTCAGGAATAGTTGTAGCAATGTTACCGATAATTGGCAACGATTTAGATTGTAAGTATATTTCTTCAAGGATTTGCTGATAGTTCATTGGGATAACTTTATAAGCAAATATAAATAAAAAAGGCTACAATTTCTTGCAGCCTTTATATATTATGAATTGATTACTAATCGGAAACCTTCACCATGAATGTTTAAAATTTCCACACGTTCATCTGGTTTTAAATATTTTCTAAGTTTGGCGATGTAAACGTCCATACTTCTTGAAGTAAAGTAATTATCATCTCTCCAAATTTTTGTTAAAGCTAATTCACGAGGCATTAAATCATTTTCGTGTAGTGCTAACATTTTTAACAATTCTGATTCTTTTGGAGATAATTTAATTGGTTCTTCATTATCGAAAGTTAAAAATCTCAATTTAGAATTTAAATGAAATTTACCGATTTTAAATTCAAAAACGGTTGAATCTGGTTTAGATTCTGAAGCTTTTCTTTGAATAATCGCTTTGATTTTCATTAATAAAACTTCTGAATCGAATGGTTTATTTAAATAATCATCTGCACCGACTTTATACCCTTTTAAAACATCTTCTTTCAACGTTTTAGCTGTTAAGAATATAATTGGCACATCTGCATTTTTTTCTCTAATTTCTCTAGCTAAAGTATATCCATCTTTGTATGGCATCATGACATCCAAAATACATAA
>JAULXA010000055.1:9837-24265 GCA_032118875.1 Flavobacterium sp. | reverse complement strand
GTATCTTTTTTGAATTTTTCAAATCCTTCCATTCCGTTTTTAGCCAATGTTACATCAAAATCATTTAATGATAAATAATCTCTCAACACAGATCCAAAATTTGGATCATCCTCTACTAATAATATTTTTTTCGCTTCCATATCTTAATTTATTAATGGCAATTTAATTATAAATGTGCTCCCTTTACCTTTTTCACTTTCCACAAAAACCTCGCCATTATGGTCGTCGATAATTTGTTTTACGTATGCTAATCCTAATCCGTGACCTTTCACATTGTGTAAGTCACCAGTGTGTTCTCTAAAGAATTTTTCAAAAACCTTTTTTTGTACGGCTTTCGACATTCCTATTCCGTTATCTTCTATTTTGATTAGAACATAATCTTTAATATTTTCTGTATACACATTAATAACTGGTTTATCTGCCGAATATTTCATGGCGTTATCCAAAATATTAACCAATACATTTGTAAAATGCACATCATTAAGAAGTACAGTTGTTCTTGTTGCATCAAAATGCGTATGAACTTCTCCTTCTCTATCTTCAAGAATTAAACTAATATGATCAATCGCATCTTCAATGAATTGTGTCAATTCTTGTGGCTCTTTATCAATATTTAATTCGTTTCTTTCTAATTTAGAAATTCTAAGAACGTTTTCAACTTGGGCATGCATTCTTTTATTTTCATCCTTAATCATTTGAAGATATTTTTGAACTTTCTCTTTATCATCAATAATTTTCGGATTCTTTATGGCATCTAAAGCTAAATTGATTGTCGCTATAGGTGTTTTAAATTCGTGTGTCATGTTATTTATGAAATCTGTTTTAATTTCAGATATCTGTTTTTGCATGATCAATTGTTTTAATGCACTTGTGTATGTTACTAAAATAATTACAACGAATAATAGGGTTAATATTGTCATTGGCAACATAGATGAGAATACAAAATTTGTTTTATTAGGAAATCTAAGTAACAATTTGTAATCTGTTTTTCCGTCGGCGTCTAGTAATATTGGAACACTATAAGTAGTACATTTATCGTATCTAAATTCTTCCGATTTTATCTTCGTAGCTAATCCGTTTTTGTAAACTGCAAATTCATATGGCGTTTTAAGTTCCGATTTATGTAATTCAAAATTAAGAACGTCATTTACTAATTTAGAAGTAATTCTTTTTTGTATTTGACGTTGTGAAACGATGTCTCTGAATAAAAGTTCAAATTGAACACGGTCAAGAATTCCTAATTTTCCGCTTTTTTGAATCGTTACATTAGGTTTTGAAGTAACATTTGAACCACTACCATCTAATGAATTGTCTTTATAAATTTGAGTTTTTCTTTTTGTATTAAAATCTCTAATTTTTATTGAACCTGCATTTTTATCAAAGAACGAACCATCAATACCGAAGTCTTCTGGAATAATTGTATTCGTATATATTAAAATTTCTTTTGTATCCGAATCTTTTTCGTAATAGAAAAGTTGCTTTAATTGTTCTTGCTTTGGCTCTCTTCCGGTGCTATCTTTAAACTTCTTTATAGAAGTAAAAAAATCGACCATTTCTTTTTTGTTCAGTTTTTCAGAGACATTATTTAAAACCACTAAAGCGTGATGTCTAAACTGTTCATCATTTTTTTGAAACGAACTATTAATCCAATATAATTGAATTAAAATTATTCCTATCAAAGAAATACTCATTAAAAAAACTAGTATTCTAAACCTTGTTTTATTCATTATAGCAAAGTTAAGAGGTAATTGACTATTGTTAAAACAATTAACCAATATTTAACAAATATGTTAAATTTTATATTTTACTTAAAATTTCAATTAAATTATCGACCGTTTTATACGTTATATTTAATTTCTCATTGGTTATAACATAGGTCGCTAATTTCATTTTTTCTTCTTCAGGAAGTTGATTATTAATGATTTGCAGAATATTTTCTCTTGAAGTAGTGTCTCTTTCTAAAACTCTTTTTATTCTGGTTTCAATTGGAGCCGTAACTAAAATTGTAGCGTCACAATATTTTTGTCCGTTGGTTTCAAATAGAATTGCAACTTCTTTTATGATAAATGTTGCATTTTTGTATTGTTTCAACCAATTTTCAAAATCAGCTTTTACTTTTGGATGAATAATTTTATTCAGCTGTTCTAATTTACTTTTATCTTTAAAGACTAATTCACGAATGGCATTTCTATCTAACAATCCGTTTTTTAAAATAACATCTTCAGAAAATATAGCTTGCACTTCTTGCACCACTTTTTTGTCGTCCATAATGTCTTTGGCCGCATCATCAGCAATATAAACTGGAATTCCTTTTGAAGCAAAATATTTTGCTACGGTTGTTTTTCCGCTACCAATTCCGCCTGTAAGTCCAATTATTTTTGTCATCTTATCTTTTAAAAAACATTTTTGGAAAAGCTATTTCGGGTTGTTGTTTTAAAATATGAATTTTAATAAATGAAAGTAGAAACCCTTTTCCATAACCATAAAACTGAATTATGGCAGCTACAATACTATAAAACGCAATTTCTAATGATTTATTTTTTAATAAAGAAGAAATAAACAACATGAAGAAATAGAACACATAACAGTATAAAAAATAGGGAAAATTAAAAATTGCACATAAAACAGAAAACAAAAACCCTACTAAAAATAAAGTTGGAAACCAAAATGTGATTTTTGTATATTCTGGGTACCATGAGTTTAATATAGGTCTGGCTAAGCCGAATTTATTAACTTGAGTGTAAAATTTATTCCAATCAATTCTGCGTTTATGATATACGAAAGCTTTAGAAATTAATTTGGTTTTGTAGCCCATCTTCCATAATCGAATAGATAAATCTGGGTCTTCACCAGGATGAATGTTTCCGAACCCTTTCGAATCTTCAAATGCTTTTTTAGACAATCCCATATTGAAACTTCTGGGTTGAAATTTATCTAATTTTTCACTTCCGCCTCTAATTCCACCAGTGGTTAAAAAAGAAGTCATCGTGAAATTTATAGCCTTTTGTATGTTTGAAAAAGAATCTAAAGCGGCATCAGGACCACCAAAACAATCTACATATTCGTTAGACAATTCCTCATGAACCGTTTGTAAATAAGTGGATGGAATAATACAATCCGAATCTAAAATAATGAAATAGTCGCCTTTAGCTACATTCATTCCATAATTCCTTGAATCACCTGGGCCAGAATTCGATTTAAAATAATAGCTTACATTTAAATTGGAGTATTTCTCAATGATATGTTTACACGTAATAGTTGAACCATCTTCAATAATAACAATCTCGTAATCATTTGTATAAGTTTGTTTTGTTAAACTTTCTAAGAGTTCATCAATTTCTTCTGGGCGGTTATAAATAGGAATAATTAAAGAAAAATGCATATCATAATTTTATATAAACAAAGATATATATAAAAACAAAAAAGTCCCGATTTCTCGAGACTTTTAAGTAAAAATTTATTTGTAAAAATTATTCTTTTATAACTTTAATTGTGTGAACTGTATCATCAACAGTAATGTTAACAATATAAGCCCCTGAATTTAAAGCAGACATATTAACTTTAACGTCATTAGAATTAGCCTTAGTGTTTAAAACTTCTTGACCTAATAAGTTAATTACTCTTACATTACTAATTGCTGTTTTGTAAGATAAGTTTAATACATCTTTAACTGGGTTTGGATAAGCAACAAAGTTAGATTTATCAAAACTAGCAGCACTTAAAGAAGCATCATAAGCTGAAATACCAAAACTTCCCGCGTTATCATTACTATATTCATAAACTCTAATTAATAGAGTACTACCTGGCGTTAATCCGGTTAATGCTTTAAACGAATAAGCACCTGTAGTTGCTCCGTCATCATCACAATCAATTTGAGTTAAAGCGCCACATGTACCTGTGTATATAGTAAACACGGTATCTAAACCAGTTGCTCCTAAAGTCGAATTACCCGTTTCAATTGAAAGTGTACCACTAGCTGGAACTAATGCACTATACCAAATGTCTCCTCCAGAATATCCTAGACAAGTAGTTGGAGTTCCTTCTAAACCAGAGGTTGCACCAGTAGTATTACCATCTGTAATATTTGAAGCAAATGTAGCACCTATTGTTAAAGCTGTTGCTGCAGAACAGTTATCGTTAACTGGTGGCGTTGCTAAAGTTGTAAAACTAACTGTAGACCAAGTACTGTAAGTTCCAACTGAACAAACTGAACGAATATGGAAATAGTATGTTGTCAATTGTGTTAAACCAGTTGCAGAATAAGTTAAAGCAGTTGTTGAAGTTCCTGAACCAGCTGGATCAGTAGCAACGTTATCTAAAACATATTCATATCCTAAAGTTGCACTTGGAACTGCTGCCCAAGACAAATCAGCACTTAAATTAGTAATATTTGAAGTTGAAACTATTGGAGCAGGACAAGCTGGTGTTAACTTCAATTCAAAATTATCAAAATTAATTCCATTTGGTGCTAATGGCGCTACCACTTGAACTCCAAAAGAATAATCACCAGAAACAGTTGGTGTGTATAGTAAAGTTACTAATGTCCATGCTGGACCTTGGTAACCAACAACACTTGATAATGTAGTTGTCATTGCTGCACTATTTTGAGAGTTTCCTACTCCAACAGTAATATCATAACCAACTACAGCGTCATTTGTTCTAACAAAATAACTAAATGTGTAAGAAGTACCTGCAGTTAAACTAAACATTGGTGTAAATGCCCAACCATTTGTACTCCAAGTTCTTCTTAAAGAGTTTGCACCACTGTAAGCAACTGGAGTAGTTGAAATTGACCAAGTGTTCGCAGTATTAGAATAATTCCAACAAGAAGGAAAAACATTCGTTCCAGGAGTTAATGCATCAAAATTCTCTAACCAAGGTAAAGTTGCTAATGGTGCACATGCAGTTGTAAAAGTTACAGTAGCCCAATTACCAAAAGTTGCAGCGGCACAAGAAGATCTTACATGCATGTAATAAACTGTTTGTGGAGACAAACCTGTTGCTGAATAAATTGTAGCTGTAGTTGAAGTTCCTGATGCAGGTGGAGTTGCAGATGTTGTAATTGCATACTCATAACCTAAAGCTCCACTTAAATTTAAATCATCCCAAGAAAAATCTGCAGTAGTTGCAGTTACAGTTCCTAATGTTAAACCAGTTTGATCTGGACATGGTGGAGTTAATCGTATTTGGAAATTATCAATAGAAAAATCTATTGAAGCAGCTCCATTAGTTGCCCCTTCAACAGCTCTAAAAGCAAATCTAATATTTTGTCCTGAGTAAGCATCTAAATCTAATATATTCGCACTTCCTAGATTTGAAGGAGAGTTTGTGTCATTATAAGTATATAACACCGCCCAGTTTGTTGTACTTGTAGTAGAAACTAAAATTTCAACAAAATCATCAGATTCCCATGGTGCAGTTGGTGTATTTACTGTACCACCTTGAGTAGCTGCAGCATCAAATTTTAGTTCGTAACCTGTAGCAGGAATTGTAAATTCTGGAGAAATTATCCAATCATTATCAGCAGCTGCATCAAGAGTAACCCTTGCCGCACCTGTTGTTCCAACATTTCCAAAACCATCTACTAACCAACTTCCTGAACCAAAAGTTAATGGACCAGCGGTTATATCACCATTATCAGCTTCTGTCCAACAAGTATTTGGAAGAAATGTGTTAAAAGGTTCTAAAACAGGTACTGAAAATGGCGCACAAGCAGTAGTAAAAGTAGTTGTAGCCCATGCTCCGTATGTACTACCTGAACATTCAGCTCTTACATGCAGATAATAAACTGTTAATGGCGATAAACCAGTTGCTGCATAAATTGTAGCAGTAGTTGAAGTACCAGAAGCAGGTGGAGTTGCAGAAGTTGTAATTGCATACTCATAACCAACAGCACCTGTAAGATTCAAATCATCCCAAGAAGTATCAGCAGTTGAAGATGTTACTGTTCCTATTGTTAAACCTGTTTGATCTGGACAAGTTGGAGACAATTCTATTTTAAAATCATCAAAATTAATTCCGTTTGGAGCTAATGGAGCAACTACATGAACACCGAAAGAGTACTCTCCAGTTACAGTTGGAGTAAATTCATGATTTACTCTAACCCAAGCTGGACCTTGATATCCGGCAACAGTAGATAAGGTATTTGTCATAGCTGCACTTGTTTGTAAAGAACCAACGCCAACAGTAATATCATAACCTACAACAGCATCATTAGTTCTAACATAATAGCTAAATCTGTAAGAGATTCCAGCTGTTAAAGTTGCAATTGGTGTAAAAGCCCAACCGTCTGTACTCCAAGTTCTTCTTAATGAGTTTGCACCACTATAAGCTACTGGAGTAGTTGAAATAGACCAAGTATTAGTTGTATTTGAATAGGCCCAACAAGCTGGAAAAACATTTGTTCCAGGAGTTAATGCATCAAAATTCTCCAACCAAGGTAAAGTTGCTATTGGTGCACAAGCAGTTGTAAAAGTTATTGTAGCCCAGTTACCAAATGTTGCAGCTGCACAAGAAGATCTTACATGCATGTAATAAACTGTTTGTGGAGATAAACCTGTTGCTGAATAAATTGTAGCCGTAGTTGAAGTTCCTGATGCAGGTGGAGTTGCAGATGTTGTAATTGCATACTCATATCCTAAAGCGCCACCTAAATTTAAATCATCCCAAGAAAAATCTGCAGTAGTTGCAGTTACTGTTCCTAATGTTAATCCGGTTTGATCAGGACATGTTGGTGTTAATCGAACTTGGAAATTATCTAAAGAAAAATCAATATCGGCAGCACCATTTGTAGCACCTTCTACAGCTCTGAAAGCTATTCTAATATTTTGACCTGCATATGCATTTAAATCCAAAATATTAGGAGTACCTGTATTTGATGGTTGATTTGTATCATTATAAGTAAAAATTGGTGTCCAGTTTGTTAAGCCTGTAGTAGAAACTAAAACTTCAATAAAATCATCTGATTCCCAAGGAGTAGTAGGCGATCCAATAACATTCCATTGAGTTGCAGCAGCGTCGAATTTTAATTCATAACCTACAGCAGGAATATTAATTACAGGAGAAATAACCCAATCATTAGCACCTGTTGTCCAAATCTCATTTCTGATTGCACCTGTTGTTCCAGAATTTGCAAATCCATCTGCAACCCAACCTGAACCAGTTGAAGCAGTTGGACCTGTTGTAACATCACCTCCAAACATATTTGTCCAACAATTTGGAAGAAATGTAGCAAATGGTTCTAACAATGGAGCACTAATTATATTTGGTCCAACAGATAAAGAATTTGAGGCAGTTGTATTTCCAGAACATGTTACCTCACAATAATATGTATCACTGGATGTTACTGATGCAATTGTATAAGTAGAAGATGTTGCTCCTCCAATTGCTAAAGCATTTAAATACCATTGATAGGTTACACCTGATCCAATTGTAGAATTTTGTAATGATAATGTGGCACTACTACCAAAACAAATTGATGATGGAGCAATAGTATTACCAGGTGCAGGAGTTCCAGAACATGGTGTATTTGTAAATGTAATTTGAGTATTATATTGTCTTAATTGAGAGGTTGCTAAATTACCTGTAATAGCAGTACCACTCGAAGTTCCTACTGCTTGTATTGCAGTTGAAGTAGTATACAACCAAGAAAACGCACCGGTTGTTGCATTTCCAGCACCTGTATTTATAGCCCAGTCTATTGCAGTTTCAATAGCTCCTCCAGAATAATTAAATGGTGTAGATAACGTATATTCAACCCAACCAGCAGCAGCAGGAAAATTTGCAGGCCCAATTACAGCATTCGAATAGCAATTTGTTGAACCTGTTGTCCATGTTGCAAAATTACTAGCCGTTGTTAGAGCGGTAGCACTAGAATTTTTTAAATAAATATTCATAGTAGCCGTTCGTCCAGCAGACATTGTAAAAGCATCATTCTTATAAAAAGCGATCTTAGTAATTGTTGCTCCTGATGTAACACCAGCAGCAGCCAAATCAGCGGCTGTTAATAATTGGATACTTTGAGAAAAATTAAAAGTACTTGATGCACTTGATCGATAAATTGGATTACCATTTGTACCTCCAGTTGCAGAACTGGTACCAGTACCAATTGTAACAGTAGTTTGAGCGGATATTTGCCAACACGTAAAGAGCGCAAATAACCATAAAGTAATTTTTTTCATGAATAAATTTATTAGATTATTAAATAACAGCTAAAATTAATGATTTTCAGGCTAATAAGTTCATAATAGAGGAAAAATAATAAAATAATCAAAATTTGTTATAAAAAAAAGTCCCGATTTCTCGGGACTTTTAAGTAATAATTTATTTTAAAATTATTCTTTAATAACTTTAATTGTATGAACTGTATCTTCTACAGTAATATTGACAATATAAGCACCTGCAGTTAAAGCAGACATATTAACTTGTACATCATTAGAATTAGCTTTAGTATTTAAAACTTCTTGACCTAATAAGTTAATTACTCTTACGTTACTAATTGCAGTTTTATAAGATAAATTTAATACATCTTTAACTGGGTTTGGATAAGCTACAAAGTTAGATTTATCAAAACCATTAGCATTTAAAGGACTACTTACATTTATAGTAAATGGACCTTCTGGACTATTTGTAAATCCGCTATAATGACCCACATTAATATAATATGTTGTTCCTAAAACAGAAGCTGGAATCGTAAAAGATTCTGAACCTGAAGTCCCTCCAACATCAGCAGAACCAACACAAGTGAAAGTACCACATGAACCAGTGTAAACATCAATTTGAGGATCCCATCCAATAACTGCATTAACATCAACGATAATATCATAACCATTACCTACAACAGTATACCAAACACCATCATTCATTGTATTACCACAAGCGGTAACAAAAGCAGATTGAGAAGCAGCTGTAGCATCTTGAGTATTAGTATATGGAATTGTACTAACTGCAATTGCAGTACCACAATTATCATTAACAGGAGGCGTTGCTAAAGTAACAAAACTAACTGTAGACCAAGTACTGTAAGTTCCAACTGAACAAACTGAACGTATATGGAAATAATAAGTTGTAGATTGAGTTAAACCAGAAGCTGCGTAAGCTAAAGCTAAAGTTGACGTACCTGCACCTGCTGGATCTGTAGCCACGTTATCTAAAACATATTCATAACCTAAAGTTGCACTTGGAACTGCAGCCCATGATAAATCAGCAGAAGCATCAGTAATATTTGAAGCTGAAGCACTTGGTGTTGGACAAGCTGGAGATAATTTTAATTCAAAATCATCAAACGCAACATAATTAGGACTAAAACTTGGTTGATTAACTCTAACAGCGAAATAATATGTACCTGTTGATCCTGGAACGAAAGATCTTGTTACTTGAACATGAGGTTGTATTGATAACGTTCCTGTACCTGGTACGTTATAAGTTGCTCCCAATTGTGTAGATGATGCAGAATTTTGAGTTGAATTTACAAAATAATCAACAACCCAACCAGAACCACCATCACCTTGAATCCAAGATGAAAAATCGTAAGATATTCCGGCAACTAATTCAAAACCTGGTGTCCACATAAATTCATTTGTTGCAGACCAAGCATCTCTTAAATAATTAGTTCCAGAATGAGGAGTATTATCAAATGTAGAATTAGAAGTTTGGTAATCACCATTTTCTTCTGACCAACATGGAGGAAAAGCTGGTGTAGTAACACTATCAAAATTTTCAATCCATGGTAATGTAGCTATAGGAGCACATGCTGTTGTAAAAGTTACTGTAGCCCAGTTACCAAATGTTGCACCTGCACAAGAAGCTCTTACATGCATGTAATAAACAGTTTGTGGAGACAAACCTGAAGCAGCATAAATTGTAGCTGTTGTTGAAGTTCCAGACACTGGAGGTGTTGCAGAGGTTGTTACAGCATATTCATAACCTAAAGTTCCTAAATTGTCCCAAGAAAAATCTGCTGTAGTAGATGTAACTGTTCCAATTGTTAAACCAGTTTGATCTGGACAAGTTGGAGACAAACGAACTTCGAAATTATCAAAAGAAAAATCAATATCTCTTCCACTTGCACCTTCGAATGCTCTTATTGCAAATCGAACAGTTTGACCGTTATAGGCATCTAAATCTAAAACATTTAATGAACCTGCTGGTAAAACAGAACCGTAATTTGAAACATCATATGTATATAATGGAGTCCAGTTTGTTAAACCTGTAGTAGAAACTAATATTTCTACAGTATCGCCTGCATCCCAATCGTTAGGAGCTGTAGTTGCTCCATAATCAGTAATAGCTGCAATTAGTTTTAGTTCATATCCTGAAGCAGGAATAGCATATTCTGGAGAAATTACCCAGTCATTACCACCTGTCGTATATAAATTATAGTTAACTGCGCCTGTATTACCAACATTACCTAATCCATCTACATACCAGTTTCCTGTTGTTCCTGTAGTTGTAGGTCCAGCAGTTAAATCACCACCTGTTCCTTGAGACCAACATTGATTTGGTAAGAAAGTTACAAACGGCTCTAAACTTGGATAAGTAGTAATTGGAGCACAACCTGTTGTAAAAGAAACTGTAACCCAATTCCCAAAAGTACTTGCTACACAAGCAGTTCTTACATGCATGTAATATACAGTTTGTGGAGACAAACTTGATGCTGAAAAAATTGTAGCTGTTGTTGAAGTTCCAGAAGCTGGAGGTGTAGCAGAAGTTGTTACAGCATATTCATAACCTAATGTTCCTAAATTGTCCCAAGAAAAATCTGCTGTATTTGCAGTTATTGTTCCAACTGTTAAACCTGTTTGATCAGGACAAGTTGGCGAAAGACGTACTTCAAAGTCATCGAAAGAAAAATCAATATCTCTTCCAGTCGCTCCTTCAAACGCTCTGATTGCAAATCTTACATTTTGACCGTTATATGCATCTAAATCTAAAACATTTAATGAACCTGCAGGCAAAACTGAACCATAATTTGAAACATCATATGTATATAAAGGTGTCCAGTTTGTTAAGCCTGATGTTGAAACTAATATTTCAACTGTATCAGCAGCATCCCAATCGACTGGTGCTGTAGTTGCTCCATAATCTGTGATAGCAGCAATTAATTTTAATTCATAACCTGTTGCAGGAATTGCGTATTCTGGAGAAATTACCCAGTCATTACCACCTGTTAAATATAAATTATAGTTAACAGCACCTGTACTACCAACATTACCTAATCCATCTACATACCAGTTTCCTGTTGTTCCTGTTGAAGCAGGTCCTGCAGTTAAATCACCACCTGTTCCTTGAGACCAACATTGATTTGGTAAGAAAGTTACAAATGGTTGTAAACTTGGATATGTTGTAATTGGAGCACAAGCTGTTGTAAATGAAAAAGAATTCCAAGAACTGAATGGACCACCACAATTAGATCTCACAAAAACATAATATGTAGTTTGTGGCAATAATGAAGTTAAAGGCTCAGATAAATTTGTTGTTGCTGTTCCAGAACCAGCTGGAGTTGTATTTGAAGTTGAAACAACATACTCATAACCAGTCGGAGCAGGAATAGCCGCATTCCAACCAATAGTAGCAGTTGTAGATGTTACACTTGAAGCATTCAATCCCCCCGGCGCAGCGCAAGTTGGAGGAGTAAATCTGTACATTTTATTTGATACATTTGTTACTGCAGCAACCGCATGATTACCTGTAGCATTTGAAGAAGTTCCAGGAGCACCAGGTGTAACACTTTGAAAACCTGAAGCATCACTTAAACCTATTGTAGCAGTTAGAGCACCAGCTGTAGCCATTGTACCATAATGAAACTCAACAACATTAGTTGTTTCATATAATTTTATTTGGTAATTTGCTAAATTCGCAGCACTTGTAGAACCACCACCACCAATATTAACACCACTGTAATCAACAGTTAAAACTTGATTTGGAGAAGCACCTGATACACTGTATGAAATTGCACCAGTGTTTCTATTATTATCGTCCCAAATTGCAGCAATAAGCGGTCTGAAAGTTGCATCACTAAAGTTAAATGCACTATTAGTCCAAGCCCCACCTGGAATTGCACCTCCTAATCTAATCCAACCATTAGTAGTAGCACTGAAAGTTGTATAATCTGTACCACCAAAATTGAATGTAAACCCAATTGGAAGTCCATTTTCTGTACCATCATCACCAGTAGCAGTAATGTTAGTTCCGCCCAGTGCTGCATAAGCACCTACCCCTTCGGTGAAACTATACCCACCTACTTGAGCTGACATTTGCCAACACGTAAAGAGGGCAAAAAACCATAAAGTAATTTTTTTCATTTTTTATTGTATTAAAATTGTTTAGTAATCGTAAATAAACAAAAAATTAATTAATCCTTTACATAATTAACATTTTTTACCGATGAATCGCAAATATTATCGATAAAAAGCAAAAAAAAATCCCGCAAGCGGGATTTTATAACAATTATTTATTAATTTGTTATTTCATACTTGGTACATAAACCATTTCATTTGTATCAGCTTGATAATCTACACCTTCAAAACCAAAACCAAATAAATTTAAGAAATCTTGCTTATAACCTGCTAAATCTCCTATTTCAGTAAGATTTTCGGTTGTAGCGATTTCCCATAATTTAGATACTTGAGCTTGTACATCATCACGCATTTCCCAATCGTCAATTCTAATTCTTCCTTTATCGTCAGTTGGAATAGCATTTCCACTGAATAATCTGTCAGAATATAAACGTTGCATTTGTTCGATACAACCTTCGTGAATTCCTTCCGCTTTCATTGTTTTGTATAATAATGAAATGTATAATGGAATTACTGGAATTGCTGAACTTGCTTGAGTAACTAACGCTTTATTTACAGAAACATACGCTTTACAATTTACATCTTCTAATTGTTTTGTAATTTCGAAAGCTGTAGCTTCTAAATGATCTTTTGCACGACCAATTGTCCCTTTTCTGTAAACTGGTTCTGTAACTTCTGGTCCGATATAAGAATACGCTAAAGTCATGGCGTCATTTGCTAAAACACCCGCATCTTTTAAAGCATTCATCCACATTGACCAATCTTCACCGCCCATTACTACTACTGTATTATCAATATCTTCTTGGTTTGCAGGTTCAATTGAAACTTCTGTTACATTTCCTGTATGAAAATCAACCGTTTTATTTGTGAATTTTCCACCAATTGGCTTTAAAGTTGAACGATGTAAAACACCTGTTGTTGGATGCATACGAACTGGAGAAGCTAAACTATAAATTACTAAATCAACTTGATCTAAATCTTTTTTAATTAAATCAATTGTTTGTTGCTTAATTTCATTAGAAAACGCATCCCCATTGATACTTTTTGCATATAAACCTGCTTTTTCTGCTTCAACTTCTAATGCTGCAGAATTATAATAACCTGGAGTTGCTGTTTTTCCTTCACTTGGTTCTTTTTCGAAGAAAACGCCAATTGTAGCAGCTTCACAACCAAATGCACTTGTAATTCTAGAAGCTAATCCAAAACCAGTTGAAGCACCAATTACTAAAACTTTTTTTGCGCCATCAATTTTTCCTTTTGACTTTACATATTCAATTTGATTTTTTACATTTTGTGCACAACCTTCTGGGTGAGCTGTTAAACATATAAATCCACGCATTCTTGGTTCTATAATCATAATTTTATTTTTATTATTGTTGTATATATTCTAAATCTATTACAAAAGTATAAATTTTAATTTAATAATGTTTTAGCGTGTGTTAGTGCCGAATCAGTGATTTGTTTTCCTGATAACATTTCAGCAATTTCTACAATTCGTTCGTCTGAATTTAATTTTACGATTTTTGAAATCGTATTATCAGCAATAGTTTCTTTTGAAACTTTATATTGCGCATCTCCTTTTGAAGCAATTTGAGGTAAATGTGTAATCGCAAAAACTTGTCGGTTCGCACTCATCTTCTTCATGATTTCACCCATTTTTAATGCGATTTCTCCAGAAACTCCAGTATCAATTTCATCAAATAAAATAGTTGGCAATTGAGAGAAATCAGCTAAAACCGATTTTATGGCTAACATAATTCTCGACATTTCACCACCAGAAGCTACTTTTTTAAACGAACCTAAACTTGTTCCTTTATTGGCTGAAAACAATAATTCTAATTCGTCTTTACCGTTAGGTAAAAAGGGATTAGAAGCAATTAATTCCATTTTAAATTGTGAATCTGGCATTCCTAATTGGAACAAAATGGAAGAAATTTTATCTATAAAAACAGGAATGGCTTTACTTCTATTTTCTGTTATCTTACTGGCAACTGTATTTAATTCAGTAGTTTTAGCACTTAAATACGTATTCAAACTATTGATTTTATCTTCTAAATTATCCACTAAAAGTACTTTTTCGTCCAATTGGTTTCTAATTTCAATTAAATCTTCAATAGTTGAAACTTGGTGTT
>JAULXA010000055.1:0-9827 GCA_032118875.1 Flavobacterium sp. | reverse complement strand
TGTTCTCAGTAGGGTTCAACAGTCTCTCGGAATTATAAGCGGTAATTATTCTTTTAGTTGCTTTGTAAAATCATCAGGAGTATCAACGACATTTAAACTTGGGACGAATGCTAGTAACATTGGTATTCTGCTAGAAATAAATTCTAATCGTTCTGGATTGTAAACGTTTTTCTCCGCTAAATTAAAACTCGCATCTGCAATATCTTCCAATTCAATTAATGATGAATTTAATCTTTCGTATAATTCTGAATAAGAAGTTGAAAAAGGAGCAATTTTGTGTAACGCATTTTTACACTCTTTTAAAGTGTTTATAAATCCGAATTGCTCTTCGTTAGCATTTGAAACTAATTTACTTAAGGTTTCGCTAATTAATTCCGAATTATTTAAACTCAATAATTCTTCTTCAATTTCCGCTTGTTCATTCGGTTGTAAACCAACTTGGATTAACTCATTTAACAAATACGAATTGTATTCTTGAGCCGTGAATAACGTATTTTTATCAGCAATTGCTTGCTCTAATTCTTTTGATTTTTGTTTGAAATCTGACAATAAAATCGAATATTCTTTTAGATTTTCCGAATTGGAACCAATCGCATCTAAAATAGAAATCTGATAATTTTGTTGTTCTAATTCACGCGTTTGATGCTGTGAATGTATATCGATAAGATTTTCTGCTAAAACTTGAAGTTCCGATAAATTCACTGGCGTATCATTAATGAAAGCACGCGATTTACCTGAAGGCAAAATTTCTCTTCTAATTATGGTAGTATTTTCGTAATCTAAGTCGTTGGCTTCAAAAAGAGGTTTTAAATTGTATTTTGAAACTTCAAAACTTGCTTCAACCACGCATTTTTTCTCTTTATCTTTAAGTGAAGACAAATCGGCACGATTACCCATAATTAAACCTAACGCACCTAATAATATAGATTTTCCCGCACCCGTTTCTCCCGTAATGGTCGCAAACTGATTGGTAAAATTAATATTAAGCTGTTCTATTAAAGCGTAATTTTGAACTGATAAAGATAAAAGCATATTACCTTATTTTATTCCATTTAGAAGAATTTAACGGGGAAATTGTAGCCAAATTATCTTTTACTTTGGAAATATCAATAACTGGTCCGCCTGTAAAAACATTTACAATTTCATCAGTTTTAGCATCAAAAAAAGTTCTTGCTAAAAGTGAATTTGGTCTTACTTTATGTAGTTTAAGTAAAGTTTCAATTGAATTAATTATTTCTAATTTCCCTGCTTTTAAGTCATCCGCCATTTTATCCAAACCATTAATATGATATTGGTACAACGTTTCTCTGTAGGCATCAAATGTATTAGAAACTAAATCAGAAATTAAGTTGTATCTCGTCGTTTTTTTACCTGTTTGTACCCAACCAGTAAAACCACCGGATTGCGCTACATTTGCAATATTTAAAGCACTTTCTAAATATTCTGAACCGCCTTTGTCTGAAAAAGTATCCGCATCTGAAGCTAAAACAATTGTAGCATAAAAGGACAAAACAGAAACTAAATTGGAAGTAAATGAATTTTGATCGTAAATTAAATTTTCAAATTCAATGTATTTAAAACTTACGTCTTTATCGTTAATATTTAGAATTGGCGTGGTATAAGTGGAATTAAAAACCGGTCTAGTTGAATTTACTTGTAAGGTAACTTCGAAATTATTGGCTTCGAATTTATTTATGATAAAGAAAAAAGAACAATTTACTTTTTCGTTTTGTTTCGTAACTTTATCTGAAAATTTAGTATTGTTTAGAAAGTCGAATATTTGTTTTTCTAAATTCTTAAAAATCTGAGTATTTACGTTAGTAACTTGATCTGAATTTATAGAAACTACCGCTTTTAATTCTTGCGAAGAAGCGCAAAAAGCACTTAAAACAAATAGTATTAAAAATTTAATTCGCATATTTTTTCACAATTAGATTAACAATGTCTTCGGCAACTAATTCTTTAGATTTTAAAGGATTCTCAAATATATTAAAATCTTTGTCAATAAACGTAACTTTATTGGTTGGTTTTCCAAAACCTGCTCCTTTATCGTTAAGTGAATTCAGAACAATTAGGTCTAAATTCTTTTTTTCAATTTTAATTTTTGCGTTTTCAATTTCATTCTCGGTTTCTAATGCAAATCCAATTAGAAATTGATTCTTTTTTATTTGACCTAAAGATAATAAAATATCTTTATTTTTTTCCAATTCTATAGTAAACGAAGCTTCCGACTTTTTTATTTTCTGAGAGGCCACATTTTTTGGTTTATAATCGGCAACGGCGGCGGCGGCAATAGCTACATCCATAGTTTCAAAATATTGATGACAAGCGTCATACATTTCATCTGCAGAAGTTACTCGGATTAATTTTACCAAACTATGTTTCATTTGCAAATGCGTTGGTCCGGAAACCAAAACAACTTCTGCACCTAAATTCGCAGCTGCAGTTGCAATATCAAATCCCATTTTACCAGAAGAATGATTTCCTATAAAACGAACAGGATCAATAGCTTCATAAGTTGGACCAGCAGTTATTAAGACTTTTTTACCTTTTAAAGGTAATTTACTTTCTAAATCTTTTTCAATAAATTGAATGATATTTTCTGGTTCCGCCATTCTACCTTCTCCAGATAAACCACTTGCTAATTCGCCACTTTCAGCAGGAATTATTGTGTTTCCGAAACTTTGTAATTTGTCGAAATTAATTTTTGTAGTAGGATGAATGTACATATCTAAATCCATCGCTGGAGCAAAATATACTGGACATTTTGCGGATAAATACGTGGCCATAAGTAAATTATCACAAGTACCAGAAGCCATTTTAGACAAAGTATTAGCTGTTGCAGGTGCAATAAGCATATAATCAGCCCAAAGTGCTAATTCTACATGGTTATTCCAAGTAGCGTTGGCATCTTCTTCGTTGTAAAACGTACTGTAAACTGGGTTTTTTGAAAGTGTTGATAAAGTTAGCGGTGTAACAAAATCAATAGAAGCAGGTGTCATGACAACTTGTACATGTGCACCTGCTTTTATAAGAAGTCTTACTAATGAGGCTGTTTTATATGCTGCAATTCCGCCAGAAACACCTAGCAAAACGTTTTTACCGTTTAAAACAGACATCAATATAAGTTTAAATTATTTAGTATCTCTATGATAAATTTTGTCTTCTAACCATTCTTGAACAGCTAAAGCGTGTGGCTTTGGCAATTTTTCGTAATATTTAGAAACTTCAATTTGTTCTTTATTTTCGAAAACTTCCTCTAAACTATCATTATAAGTAGCAAATTCGTCTAACTTATCTAATAATTCTTTTTTGATTTCAGCATTAATTTGATTAGCTCTTCTTGCTATTATAGTAATTGCTTCATATACATTTCCAGTCGGTTCTTCAATTACACTTTTATTGTAAGTTATTGTGTTTACTGGAGCATTTGTTTTCTTTAAATCCATAATAATGATTAATTTGTATATTGTTTCAATTCTTTATCTACTGTTTCAAGCATTTTATTAGACTTCTCTAAATACTTGGTATCTGCTTTAAATTTAACTAAATTTTGAAAATAAACTTTAGTCATATTTAATCTTTCTTGCTTTTTAGACGGAACACTATTTAATGCTAATCTGTACATTGAATCGTATCTGTAAAACAAAGCATCTTCTTTAAATTTTGAACCTGGATAATTATATATAAAATTATCTAATGCTTTAATTGCTGCGTTATAATCTCTGGTAAATTCACCAATTGTATTATATTGTTTTGCAATTTCAAATGCTTTTAATTCAAGCTTTTCTGTTAATTCTTTTACAATTTCATTTGCTTTTGGCAAATATTGAGAATTTGGATATTTATTCACAAAAATTTGAAGTTTACTCAAGGCCTTGTCTGTATCAATTTGATCTAAACTATAAACTGGTGAAACTTTACTATAACATTCTGCTCCTAAAAAGGCAGCTTCTTCAGCATTTACACTTTTTGGATAACTACTTGCGAAACTTTCAAATTGATAGGCTGCTGTAATATACTGTTTTGTTGCGTAAAGTGCTTTTGCATAATTAAAAAAAGCAGATTCAGCTTGGGGTTTTCCTCGGTATGAAGTTGCGTATTGTTCAAACAATCTAATTGCTTTGGAATACTTTTTCTTTTCAATTTGTTGCGTAAAAACTTTTGTTTTGAATTCTACATCATCAGATTTAATAGCTTTATGATATTCACTACAAGATGATAATGTTAATACTGCTAAAAGTATATATAAAAATTTGTTCATATTTATTGTTACGTTATGCCTTTTGCGCACTTTGAAAAAGCAACTGCAAAGGTAGATATATTTTTATGTTTTACAAAAAAGATTTTTAACCTAAATTTTTAATGAAATTTGACAATCTTCCAGATAAATTTTCATCCACATTTACTAAAGGCAAACGCACCGTGTTTTCTGATAAACCTAAGTGTTTAAAGACTTCTTTGATACCTGCTGGATTTCCTTGCTCGAAAATCATATCAATTGAATCGGCTAATTTGTAATGAATTTTGTAAGCTTCGATTACTTTTTTGTTTAATCCTAAACGCACCATTTCTGAAAATTCTTTCGGAAAACCTTCACCAATAACAGAAATCACTCCTGCTCCACCAGCTAAAACCATTGGTAACGTAATCATATCATCACCAGAAATCACTAAGAAACCTTCTGGTTTAGTTTGAATTAATTTCATAGCCTGAACAATATCGCCAGCTGCTTCTTTAATTCCGATAATGTTTTTAAAATCATTTGCTAATCTGACAACCGTACTTGGTAACATATTACTTGCCGTTCTTCCAGGAACGTTATACACAATAATTGAAATCGGTGACGCTTCCGAAACCGCTTTAAAATGTTGGTAAATTCCTTCTTGCGTTGGCTTGTTGTAATACGGAGAAACCGATAAAATAGCAGCGAATTTTGACAAGTCTCTTGTTTTTAATTCTTCAACAACTTTCGCTGTATTGTTTCCACCAACACCTAAAACCATTGGCACTCTATCATTATTGGCAGCAACAATTGTTTGAATTACCAGTTCTTTTTCATCTGCGTTTAGAGTGGCACTTTCTGCAGTTGTTCCTAAAATTACTAAATATTCGACTCCGCCTTCGATAACGAAGTTTGTGATTTTAGCTAAAGCTTCTGTATCTACAGAAAAATCTTTTTTGAAAGGTGTAACTAACGCTACTCCAGTTCCGATTAATGATTGCATGTTATATTTTTTTTAGTATTTTTAAATATTTGAATAATTCCGAAATAAATTCCGCATAATTTTCGGCTACTGAATTGATTGACAAATGATTGATTCTTTTATCAATGGTTTGAAAACCAACTTTAAATTTCGCTTTTGAACTTTTACTTACCAATAATAATGTTGGTTTTTGAACATCGTAATAACTAATTAACATATCAAAATGTTGGTCGGTAAAATTAGTAACTCTTTCGCTTTTAAACAACCCACCAAACGAAATATCTTTTCTAAAAAAATAATCGAATTTTTCTAATAACGTTTTCTTATTCTTATTTACAAAAGATAAAATTTCAATGTTTTCTTTCGCAATTCCGTGCTTCTCAATTTCTTTTATTAAATCTTCCTGATTGGTGAAATAATTACCATCAATCAACACACCAACTTTTACAATTTTGTCTGGAGACACTTGCAGTTGATAGTTTATTAACTTTTTATTTACCTTTCTTTTAAGAAAAAAATCCTTTATTATTTTAGAAATCATTGTAACTTTACTTCCTTTACAAAATTAAAGTAATCTATTGGAATATATGACATTCAAAAGTAAAAATACTAATCTTCTTTACACAATTTTTGTTACAACTTTAACATTATCAAGTTTAACATCTTGCAAAACAAAAGCATACAACAATTATTTAGTTGAAGGAAAAAAGATTGAAATCAATAAAAATTATGTTGTAAATCAGAACATTGATTCTTACATCGCACCTTACAGAAATCATATTAATAAAGATTTAGACAGCATTATCTCCTATTGTCCGGAAACTTTAGACAAAAGTAAAGGAGAATGGCAAACGAATATTGGAAATTTTATGGCTGATGCTTGTATGGAATTGGCCAATCCTGTTTTTATGAAGCAACAAAACAAGCAAATTGACATAATTCTTTTAAATAGTGGCGGAGTTCGATCTATAATTCCAAAAGGAAATATTACGAAAAGAAATGCTTTTGAAGTAATGCCTTTTGAAAATAGTTTGATTGTAATTGCTTTAAATGGTGAGCAAATCAAAGCCTTGGCACAACATATCATTACAGAAAAAAAGCCTCATCCTTTAACTGGTTTGAAGATTGTTTTGAATAAAGAAAACAAAATAACCAACCTTCTTTTCAAAGAGCAACCCATTGACAACAGTAAGATCTATTACGTTGGAACTTCCGATTATTTAGCAAATGGTGGCGACAACATGACCTTTTTCCTTAAAAATGAAGGCACTTACGATTTGAATTATAAAATAAGAAATGTGTTAATCGATTATTTTTATAAACACAAAACCATTGAAGCATCGAATTCTCCAAGAATTATTAAAGAATAGCATTGAAAATCATGAAAAGAAGAACTTTTATAAAAAATACGGCAGCAACATCTGCATTAGTAACACTTAGCGGTGTTTCTTTATCGAGTTTTACAACAATTAAAGAACGTAAAGTTACAATTTTGCATACTAATGATGTTCATAGTCATATTGATCCATTCCCAGATAATCATCCTAAAAATCCAGCGATGGGTGGCGTGGCAAGACGAGCGAGTTTAATTGAACAAATTCGAAAAGAAGAATGCAATGTACTTTTATTAGATGCTGGCGATATTTTTCAAGGAACACCTTATTTCAATTATTATGGTGGCGAATTAGAGTTCAAACTAATGAGTATGATGAAATACGATTTAGCTACGATGGGAAATCACGATTTTGACAATGGAATTGATGGATTTTATGCTCAATTGCCTCATGCTAATTTTGAATTTGTTTCTGCGAATTACGATTTTAAAAATACCGAATTAAACGGAATTGTAAAACCGTATAAAATATTTATAAAAGAAGGCATAAAAATTGGAATTTTCGGATTAGGCGTAGAATTAGAAGGCTTAGTTGATAAAAAACTATATAAAGAAACTGTTTACAACAATCCTATAGAAGTGGCAACTGATATTTCAAAACAATTAAAAGAAGTAGAAAAATGTGATTTAATTATCTGTTTATCGCATTTAGGATTCGATTATAAAAATGAACCTGACAAACCTTCGGATATTAAATTAGCAGCTGCAACGCAAGACATCGATTTGATTATTGGTGGACATACGCATACTTTTTTAGACAAGCCGATTATCAAAACAAACAAAGTGGGTAAACAAGTTGTGGTAAATCAGGTTGGAGCTTATGGAATAAATTTAGGAAGAATTGATTTTTATTTAAGCAATGAAGATAAATATATCAGTCAGGAAAAAAATATTATGGTGCAATAACTTCCTTATCTCTTCTCAATAAATATTTTAGTAAAAAGTAGTAAACAGGAATTTCGATTACACATATTAAATATTTAAAAACAATTTGGCCATTATAATATTTGTGAATAGAAAAAAATAATTCAGATAAAAACAGACAAAGCATTGTTAAAAATAAGTACTGTGTACGTTTTGTTTTTTGTTGAATATAATTAAAAGTACTTACAAAAAACAAAAGCAAAAAAAGCATCAAATACTCATATATGATGAATTTTTCGGCGGCTCTTTCATTTGGATTATAAAAAGAAAACCAGTAAAGTAAAGTTGTCGAAATAATCGTTAGCAAAATATAACCAACGTTTTTTCTTAAAAATTCATTTCTATGAATCAGTTTCATATCCAATAAAGCATAATACATTAAAACGAAAACACTAAGCATATAAATTATTGTAGCATAAACATAAAAAGATTCTATTTCCAATAAAATTGAATTATCTGAAATAAAAATCAAAACCAATAAAAAAATACTTAATAAGTTTCTTTTACTGTTTTTATTCGTAATATATAGAAAAGCAATTATAGGAATAATTATTGGTTTTACAAGCACTGCGTAATCTTTCATTTCTAATATCTTATCAAATAAAAGATATATAAAATAAAAGAAAAAGTAAGCAATTAAAGGAACCACCTCTAAATCGCGTCTTAATAAATTTTGTATATTTTTTTTCATCATTTACCTTTCGCTTTAAATAAAGAATATGTAACAAAAAAGTAGTAGGAAGAGAGTTGGCTTATAAGATTTACAGATTTAAAAATCCAATTGTATTCGACTTTTTGAATAAAAATATAAAACATATCTGAGAGAATAAATGCAATGACAGTCATTAACAAGAAAAGACTTGAGGCTGAAAAATGCAAAATATAAACTAAAACAGAAAACACACTTAATATCAACAGAAAAAAACCATAAACATATAAAATCAATTCTTCCAAAGGGGAATCAACATCAATTACAAACATGATACTGAGATACAAATAAATCAAAAATGCAAGAACAAAAAATATAGTAAAACTAATTTTTTTTAATCCACTTACCTTTAAAATTCGCAATAAATCTTTAATTACAAAATGCAAGAGTATTAAATAAGGAACTAAAAAAAACGATACAGATATTAAATAATACTGATTTTCATCATTTAAAACGAGCATTTCTCCTATATAATAAAATATAAAACTTACAACTACTCTTTTTTGAAATTTTTCTTTGGCTCTTACTAAGTAATAAACAAATAAAACTGGAAGAAATAAAGGTTTAGAAAGAACCTCCAGACTATCTAATTGCAATAGTGCAGAAAAAAAATATAAGATACAAACTACTATATAAGCATATAAAACAGTTTCCTTACTTATTAACCATTTTTTGAAATTGATATTCGTCAATTATTGCAATTTTTAGTTGATTGGCTTTTTCTAATTTGGCTGGTCCCATATTGGCACCGGCAATCACATAATTTGTTTTGGCAGAAATAGAACTTCCTACTTTTCCACCATTATCTTCAATAGCTTTTTTTAAATCGTCACGAGAATATACTTCAAAAACTCCTGAAACTACAAATATTTGACCTTCCAGAATATTGGAAATAGAAGTTGAAACTTCATTTAATTCAAATTGAATACCAACTTCTCTTAATTTATTAATAATGATAACATTTTCTGAATTTTGAAAGAAATCCATGACACTTTGTGCAATTCGTTCTCCAATTTCATCAACTGTAACCAAATCTAGTAAATCTGCTTTTGCTAAGTTAGCAATATTTTTGTAATGTTTCGCTAATTTTTTTGCAACAGTTTCACCAACATATCGAATCCCTAATGCATATAAAACTCTATCAAAGGTAATTTCTTTAGACTTTTCTATACCAAAAATCAGATTATCTGCAGATTTATCGGCCATTCTTTCCAAATCAATTACTTGTTCTTTTTTCAAATCATATAAATCGGCATAATTTTTAACCAAACCTGCATTAAAGAGCAATGCTACTGTTTCGCCACCCAAACCTTCAATATCCATAGCTTTTCGAGAAATGAAATGCTGAATTCTTCCAATAATTTGCGGCGGACAACCGTAAAAATTGGGACAATAATGATTGGCTTCACCTTCACTTCTTGTCAATTGTGTATTACATTCTGGACAATGTGTAATATAAACCGTTGGATTTTCTTGATTTCCTCTTTTTGCTACACCAATTATTTTAGGAATGATTTCGCCTCCTTTTTCCACAAAAACTTCATCGTTTACACGAATATCTAATTTTGCAATTTGATCTGCATTATGTAAAGAG
>JAULXA010000054.1:0-2606 GCA_032118875.1 Flavobacterium sp. | reverse complement strand
AAATCGTTAAAATTGTAACGAAAATCAGCTACATATCTTGAAGTTGCAAAAGAAGTTCCGATTTTAAAATCTTTTTCAATGAAACGTGTATTGACAACTGTTTCGCCATTTGGCGTTTTATAATCGGCGTGTGTGGTGTAATTATTTTGGACTAAAAACTTAAATTTTTCTTCCGAAGCTTTCAACGTTACCGAACTATTTGAACCTTGTGTGTTACTATTTACAACCTGATTAACGGACAATTCCGTTTTATTGTTTGTGGCATATTTTTCAGGATTGAAATACAAAACGCCGCCCATCGCATCCGAACCATATAATAACGAAGCGGGGCCTTTTATGATTTCCACACTTTCTTGTCCGTTTGAATTTAAACCTAAACCGTGTTCTTCACCAAATTGTTGGTTTTCTAATCTGATACCTTGTGCATACGTTAAAACTCTGTTTCCGCTTAATCCACGAATCACAGGTTTTCCTATTGAAACTCCAGTCGAAACTACACTTACACCTGGATTTGTTGCTAAAGCATCCGATAAATTGATAGCGCCTTCATTCTGAATTTGTTTTAAATTAATGTGATCAATTTTTACCACATTTTCGTTTTGTGTTTTGTTGAAAACAGAAGAAACCAGAATTTCATCTATGTGATGTTCTTCTTCTTCTAAGATAATATCTAGAATTTTTTGCTCTTGATTTCCAATAAAAATGGCTTCAGATTTAATTTCGAATTTTTCCTTTTTAAAAATCAAAGTCCATTTTCCGATTGGTAAATTTTTAATTTCAAACTGTCCATTTTCATTAGATTTGGTTTGAATATTCGCATCGGAAATCGAAATTTCAACATTAGAAATTGCTTCGCTATTTTGATTTTTAATCGTTCCTGAAACAGCGTTTTGAGCAAAGCTCATAGCTGTAAATCCCATCAAAAAGATGAGAGAAATATATTTTTGCATGTGTATAAGTTTAAGATAAATAGAAATAAACCGTTCTCGAAACCTTCCGATAAAAAATCGGAATATTCGAACTGACGATTAAAATAGATTTTGAAAGACACTTCGACATACTCAGTGTAACATTTCAGAAATTGACTTAAACTACAGGTGGACCTCGATGTGAGAAATATAGAAATTCTTTTTCTTTTACGATAGATTCGTACGTATTAGAAAAATGAAATTTATGTTGTGGAGAAAATAAATGTACTACAAAAACATCTTCTGTTAAAAATGCAGCGAATTCAAAATCACAAATTGGACAATCTTCATGATTATCTTGTGAAAATTTCGTTTGAGAAGTGTGTTCTTGAGTTACTTCATCATGAAAATGATGGGCTTCATCTGTAAAAATATGCAAAGACTGATAACATATAGCAAAAAGAATTGCTATCGCCATAAAGAAATTGCTTTTGATGTATTTCATTTTCATTTTGTAAATATAGTAAACTAAGTTTTAGAAAAAAAAATCAGTTCACAAAAAATGCGAACTGATTTCAAATTTCAAGCTACCACGGATGAAATTTAATCTTAAACCATAATTTTAGAAATTAATTTAAGAAACTAATTAACCATTGTATTGTTAATGCAATGATGTTGCAAATATATGTGTTTTTAGCTAAAATGCAACTTTATTGCGTTAATTTTTTAAAGCAAGTTGAGATTTAAAATTAAATATATGTCCGCTAACCATAATAATTCCTCCGACAATTACTAAAAATGTATCAATTTTAAAAAACATGTGAAGCAAAACACCAGTGATTACAAGTAAATTCCCAATAAATAAAATGTTTTTAACTTTTGTCTGGGTTTTACTTTTTAATATACTAAAAAAAACAAAAACACCAATTAATGCAAAAAATGCATCAATAAAAACATGCTCAATTGTTATTGGAATAAAGGTTAATAGAGGAAATAATAAACAATGTAATAAGCAAATGCTTGCGGATGACAAACCTATTATATCATACTTAATTGTAGAACTTGTTTTCATTTTATATATTTGTTTAATTCTTTAACAAAGATACAAGAAAAATTTATTAATGCAACTTAATTGCATTAAATACAAAAAACTAATGAAAACAACTCGTAAAACAGCATCTAAAACTGCCATTTTAAATTTAATTTCAAATTCAAAAGTTGCTTTATCACACGTTGAAATTCAGCATTTAATAAATGGAATTTGCGATAGAGTTACTATTTATAGGGTTTTAGACAGGTTAGTTAATGAAGATTTAATTCATAAAATAGCAACACCCGACGGAACTGTAAAATATGCAAGTTGCAATCACAAACATCATTCTCACGAAAACGAATCTAAACACAATCATATTCATTTTAATTGCACAAAATGTTTAGCAGTAACTTGCTTAGAAAGTGTTGTTCCAATTTTTACAATTCCAGAAAATTATATTGTACAAGAGTTCAACTTTACAATAACTGGTTTATGTCCCAATTGTAAATAAAAAATCCGTTTTTCTTTTTAAGAAAAACGGATTAAAATTTTAATACTAAATTTAAACTAAGTGATTCGCAACTAAATACTCAGCAATTTGAACGGTATTTGTAGCTGCGCCTTTACGTAAGTTATCGGCAACAATCCACATGTTTAAAGTGTTA
>JAULXA010000053.1:0-11030 GCA_032118875.1 Flavobacterium sp. | reverse complement strand
ATGAAGTGCGTCGTCAGTTTAAAGAAATTCCAGGAATTATGGAAGGAACTGGAAAACCAGAATATGCAAAATGTGTGGACATTTCTACAAAAGCGGCTTTACGTGAAATGATGTTACCTGGAATTATGACTATCGGTTTCCCAATCGCAATCGTATTATTAGGTAAATTAGTTTACGGAGACAACAACCAATTAATTGCTGAAATGTTAGGTGGTTATATGGCTGGAGTTACTGTATCTGGGGTGCTTTGGGCAGTTTTCCAAAACAACGCTGGTGGCGCTTGGGATAATGCAAAAAAATCTTTTGAAGCTGGTGTTCTGATTAATGGTGAAATGACTTACAAAGGTTCAGATGCTCACAAAGCGGCTGTAACTGGAGATACGGTTGGAGATCCATTTAAAGATACTTCTGGACCATCAATGAATATCTTAATTAAATTAACGTGTTTAATTGGTTTAGTAATTGCACCAATTTTAGGAAGTGGACATTCAGATAATGGAAAAGCAGCTTGTTGTTCTAATGACAAAAAAGAAATGGTTTGCAAAGAAGGTAAATGTGATTTATCGAAATGTGCTACTATGACAAAAGAGGAATGTGCTAAAATGTGTGAAGAAAACGGTTGTTCTCAAGAATGTAAAGATAATTGTATGTCACAATACGATGAAAACGGTAAATATATTGGAGATGCTCATGTTCACGGTCCAAATTGCAATCACGGTCACGATGCAGATTATGATGCACATCACAAGGACAATAGTCCTGTGGTAACTCAGCAAGAAACACAAAGTATCCAAATTAAAAGAGATATCTTAAAAGATGGAAAAGAAAAAGCTACTGTAACCATTACAACTACAGTTGACGGAAAAAAAAGCGTTACAACTAAAGTTTTAGAAGGCACAAAAACAGAAGTGGATGCAAAAATTGCAGATTTAGATAAAAAATAAATTTAAGAAAGCATAAAAAAAGCCTCAATTGAATAATCAATTGAGGCTTTTTCTTTTATAAAAAAGACTAAAATAATCCGTTTATTTCGGCATCTATTTTTTGAATAATAGCTCCTAAATCTTCTGGATTATTCACGTAATCAATATTATCAACATCAATAATTACTAATTTACTTTTATCGTAAGTTTGAATCCACGCTTCATATCTTTCGTTTAATCGACTTAAATATTCAATTGAAATGGTATTTTCATAATCGCGGCCACGCATATGAATTTGCTTCACTAAATTAGGAATAGAACTTCTTAAATAAATCATTAAATCTGGCGGACCAACTAAATCCTCCATCAAATCAAAAAGCAACTTATAATTCGTATAATCCCTATTCGTCATTAAGCCCATTGCGTGCAAATTGGGTGCGAAAATAAAAGCATCTTCATAAATAGTTCTATCTTGAATCGTGTTTTTACCTGATTTTCTAATTTCCAAAATTTGTCTGAAACGACTATTCAAGAAATAAATTTGCAAGTTAAAACTCCAACGTTCCATAGAATGGTAAAAATCATCTAAATACGGATTATCATCTACGTCTTCAAAATGCGCATCCCATTTAAAATGTTTGGCCAACATTTTGGTTAAAGTCGTTTTTCCAGCTCCAATATTTCCAGCAATAGCTATATGCATATTTTATTTTTTAATTTGATAGGTACTTATTTGATAGTCGGTAAAAATAGATAAAATTCCATCCTTATAGAAGAAATTTTTAATCATTTTTTCATCTATTGAAATATTCATTTCTAATTGATTATCAATTGAATAATAAATCAATTTATCTTCAAAAAGATAGAATAAATCACTTTTGTCAGAAAAAATCACTTTCTCAAAAGGTTTCACTTTTCCTAAACTCGTAATTTTTCCGAATTTATTGATGGAATACATGCTGTTTTCATTATCAATCCAATGTAAGTAATTATAATCAGAATGCGCATATTTAATCGCTATATTTATCGGATTGGAAAGAAATTTACTTTTTTGAGAATTCAAATTATACAAACCAATTTGCTGACTCAAACTATCATAAAACCACAATTCATTTTGTGAAGCGGGTTTTAAAAATTCGCAATTTATTTCAGAAAAAATGATGGAATTAATTTCATTAAATTGAGCATCTAACAAAACAAAAGCATTATTTTGTTTATAAAAAACAAGTGTTTGTAACATATTGAACGTTTCTACACCCGTAATTTCTCCGAATTTATTGTTGGTATAATTTAAGGTATCCTTTTCATTAATCTTATACAAATTATTGCTTGTAGAAAAATAATTATTCCCAGAAATATCATTTCCCCAGAAAACATCAAACTTAGCAGGCTTTACTCCTACTTTCTCAAAATCAATGTTTTGAGCTGTGGAATAAATAGTAGTAAAAAGAAAAAGGAGTAGAATTTTCATATTTGTAACATTAACACAAAAATAACAAATAAACATGTAACTATTTCGGGTTTTTGTTGTCTAAATAAGTATCAAATCGAAAAAACATTTTAATATGAAAAAAATATTTTTAGCTGTACTTGGTTTATCGACTTTTATAGCCACTGCACAAAAGGATTTCCAAGGAATGGCGGTTTACGAATCTAAAACTTCTACAGCAGATTTTGCAAAAAATTTCGAAGGAAACAAAGACATTACTCCAGAAATGAAAACGCAAATTATGGAAAGAATGAAAAAAATGTTTGAAAAAACGTTTATTCTGAATTTCGATAAATCGGCTTCTATTTATAAAGAAGAAGAAAAACTAGACGCTCCAGGTCAAAGTGGTGGTGGAAGAATGATGGCTAGCTTTATGGGCGGCGGCGGAACGTACTTCAAAAACGTTAAGGAAAAACAATATACAGTTGACAAAGAAGTATTTGGAAAAGAATTTTTAATTAAAGATTCTTTACCCAACTTAAAATGGGTTTTATCGGAAGAATCTAAAAAAATTGGCGATTATACTTGCTTTAAAGCAACGGCAGTAAAAGAAGCTAGTAAATCTGATTTTAGAAACTACAGAAGAAAAAAAGAAGAACCTAAAAAAGATGCTGTAAAAAAGGAAGAAGTTAAAACCGACGGAAGCACTTCTACAGAACCTAAAAAAGACGAAAAGAAAACCAACTTTTTTGACGAAATTGATATGCCAAAAGAAATTACGGTAACTGCTTGGTATTGCCCAGAAATTCCAGTAAATCAGGGTCCTGATGAATATTGGGGTTTACCAGGATTAATCATGGAAGTGAATGACGGAAAAACAGTTATTATGTGTTCTAAATTGGTAATGAATGTAAAAGATAAAATTGAAATTAAAGCTCCAACAGGTGGCGACAAAGTAACTCAAAAAGAATTTGACGACATTATGATTAAGAAAATGAAAGAAATGAGCGAAATGGGTGGAGGTCCTGGAATGAGAGGCGGAATGAGAATGGGAAGATAATTTCAAACATAAAATTAAAAAAATAAGTCGCTCAAAAGGCGACTTAAATTTATACAACAATTTCAAAATCAATGAAAAAAATAATTTTACTATTAGCCATTTTCATCTCAGGTTCAATTTTCGCACAATCTGTAAAAGTAACAGGGATTTTAAAAGACACTGACAATTTAGTTATCGAAACGGCAAATGTTATGGCTGTAAACCAAGCAACAAAAGCTATGGATGCCTATAATATTACTAGCGAAAAAGGGGAGTTTTCTTTAAGCTTAAAACCAAATACCGAATACATAATTAAAGCAGGTTATATTGGTTATGCACCGTTTGAGAAAAAAATTACTACTACAAAAGAAAACATGACTTTCGATATTATTTTATCTGGTTCTAATACAATTGAAACAGTTGAAATTGTAAAAGAAATGCCTGTTAGAATTAGCGGTGATACTATTATTTATAATTCCGATTCGTTCACCAACGGAACAGAAAAAAAATTAGAAGATGTATTAAAAAAATTACCTGGAGTTTCTGTAAATAAAGATGGAGAAATTGAAGTGGAAGGTAAAAAAGTGCAGAAAATAATGGTAGAAGGAAAAGATTTTTTCGATGGTGATACCAAAATTGCTACTAAAAACATTCCTGCTGATGCGTTAGATAAAATACAGGTTTTAAGAAATTATAATGAAGTTTCTAATTTAAAAGGATTAGAAAACAATGAAGATAATGTGGCTATCAATATCAAACTTAAAGAAGGGAAAAAGAATTTTTGGTTTGGTGATATGTTAGCCGGCGCAGGAGTTACCGATACAGAAAATAGAAGTATTTTAAATCCGAAATTATTTTACTACAGTCCAAAATATAGTGTAAACATAATTGGTAACTTAAATAATATTGGAGAATTGCCTTTAACCATGCAAGATTATTTCAAATTTACGGGTGGTTTTAAAAATATGATGAAAAAAGGTGGCTCAAGTTTTAATGTTTCTTCTAACGATTTAGGGATTATGGGGTTGAGAAACAATCGTGCTAAAAATATTGATGCCAAATTTGGTGCGGCAAACTTCTCATACAATCCTTCAAAAGCTTGGACAATTAGTGGTTTCGGAATTTATTCTTATAACAAAACGGATTTACAAACGGACAATATTTACAATCGTATAGATAAATCAACTGGAACAGATGAAAATGTTATTGAAAATCGCCAAGATTTTTCGAAACAAAAAACCAATTTAGGTTTGTTTAAAATTAGTTCAAGTTATGTGCCTTCAGCAAAAATGCATTTAGATTATGATGCTTTATTGAAAACATCAGACCAAATGGAAAATCGAAACGTAATTTCAAATTTACAAGGAAATATTTTGACAGAAAAAAGTCAGAAACCATTATCTGTAAGTCAGAATTTAAATTATTATTATACTTTAAATGACAAAAATGTTTTTGCTTTTGAATTGCAAAATTTATACCAGCAAGAAGATCCTTTTTACAACGCTAACTTACAAATAATACCTTTTCCAGATTTTAGTACTGGTGATTCTATGCTACCTGGATACGATAATGATCAAAACAGAAACGATATCAATCAGAACCGATTTGTAAAAACAAATAAAACAGATGCTAAGTTTGATTATTACTATATGGTCACTCCAAAAAGCAATATTAATGTTACTATAGGGAATACCTATTCGTATCAAAATTTCAACTCAAGTATGTTCCAAATTTTAGATAATGGAACACAAAATAACTTGACAGATAGTTCTAATACAAATGATGTGAATTACGCCTTTAACGATGCGTTCATTGGTTTACATTATAAAATGTTATTTGGAAAATTTACTCTGAATCCTGGAGTTTCGGTGCATCAATTTAACACCAACGACACACAATTGAATAGCTCAAACAAAATGAGTTTCAATAGAGTTTTACCAGATTTCTATGCCTTATGGCAAATGAAAAAATCGCAATCATTAACGTATAACTTTTCATTAACTAATAATTTTACAGATATTAACAAACTGGCTCAAGGTTATGTGTTTTCAAATTATAACAGTTTATATAGCGGAAACCGTTTCTTAGAAAACTCGATTTCGCAAGTGCATTCGTTACGTTTCTTTAAGTTTAGCATGTTCAATATGGAAAATGTTTTTGCGAACTTCACCTATACAAAACAGACTGATATTATTACAAACCGAGCTTTATTAACAGGTGTAAACCAAGTTTCAAGTTCTGTAAATATTAATTCTAATTTTCCAAATGAATCGCTTTCTGGAATGTTTAATTATGGCCGTTCTTTTGCAAGATATTTCAAAGCAAATGGTGGTGTGAGTTTGTCTTGGAATAAAAACAACAACATTATTGTAAAGGCAGATAATTCAGAATTTATTCAAAATACGGAATCATTTACTCAAAATTATGATATTGGTTTTTCAACAAATTTAAAAAACTTACCAAACATTGAATTGTCTTATGATTTTACTATAAATGACTTCCAAAATCAAGTAAATTATGTAGATAATCCTTCGGTAACTTTAGAATATTTCTTTTTAGATGCGTTTTCTTTCACATCAGAATATAGTTTTTATCATAACAGAAATAAAGCAAAAACTATTGATACAGAATATGATTTCTTAACAGCATCTTTATCCTATCAGAAAAAAGATAGTCCTTTAGAATTTAAACTAAGTGCTACTAATTTGCTAAACACTACATCATTAAACGAAAATACTTTTGACGCTTTAGGTGGTGCTACTAACTTTTCAAGTTATTATGTACAACCACGATATGTTATTTTAAGTTTAAAATATAATTTATAAGAAATAATTAATAAAAAAAATCCCGATTTGAAATTCAAGTCGGGATTTTTTTTATACTTTCATTTTAGAAAACTTATTTATTTTTTGTTGAATATCTTGATGCGATTCGTTGAAATCATATAACAATCCAAACAATTCAACCGAAGCTAATTTTCCTATAAAATATGGGTTTTCGTTTTGTAGCATAAAGTCTAAAGCGGCATCATCTAACTGCAAATTCTGAGCGACATAACCATTTTTGAAAAACTCTTTTGTAAAACGAACGCCATTTAATCCGTCAATTGGTAAACCATTTTTCTTTTTTGCGACTAAATTTTGAGGCAAATATTTTTTAGCTACTTCACGTACAATCCATTTGTCTGTGATAAAAGGATGTTTCTTATTGTGCAATTGAGTAGTCCAACGCGTCTTGTATTCCAAAGGTAAGTTTAAACCGAATTTCACTACATCTTCATGTAAAAAAGGAAAACGCACTTCAATAGAAGAAATCATTCCCATTCGGTCATTTCTGTACAACAAAGCTTGCAAGTGTTTTTGCATCATTTCATAAGAATCTAAATAATATTTTTGTTCTTTTTTGGAAACGAATGAAAACAACTTTGAACCTTCATCATACAACATTTCGCTTTTATAACCATTTGCCAATCGCACATTAAAGCTGTCTAAGTTGGAAGCTTCAGATGGAAATAAATAATTATTTAAAGCGGGATATATTTTGTAAATTTTCTTTAAAATTTCTTGCGGCAACAATAACGCCTTTTTGTAGCGAGCTGCCATCAATTTAGAATAACCTAAAAACAATTCATCCGAACCTTCACCGCAAATTACAGCTTTCACACTGTTTTGTCTTGCCAAATGGGCCACTCTAGAAATTGGAACACCGTTTGTAAAATAAACAATTGGACCAGCATTGTATTCAGTAGTAGCAACCCAATGATTTAAAAAATCTTCAGGATGAAATTCCGTTTTATGCAAAGGCAAATCTAAATGTTTTGCTAAAGCAATTGAATCCGAATATTCAGAATGTTTCCCAATAATATCTGCAGTAAACAATTGAATGTTAGGTTGTGATTGTTTGGCCATTGCGGATAAAATTGACGAATCAATTCCACCACTCACAAATGAACCCATTGGGAAATCAGATACCAACATTTCTTCTACCGATTTTGATAACAACGCATCAAATTCTTTGACAATTTCCGATTTTGGTTTTTTTGCTAATTCTTTGTGATAATTTGCATCAACTTGATCTGATAATTTATAATAATAGTCTTCAGAAACTTCCAAATTAGAAGCAATTTTCACAACCGTTCCTGGTTTTACATATACAATTTCATTAAACAACGTATAGGTAGAACTTCCTTCTAAAGTACTGTTTAAAGACATCATAGTTTTATAACTATCAGGCTTCAACTGCAAACTTTTGGCTAAAGTTCTTGATTCAGATGCAAAAGCAAAAACTTCTGAATTATTTACGAAAAATAGTGGTTTTATTCCGAAACGATCACGCACTAAGAAAAGTTCTTTTTTCTTCACATCGTAAAACGAAAAAGCAAACATTCCTTTAATATCACGAAGTGTTTTTTCAATTCCAAAATGAATTAAATATTGAAAAAGCACTTCAGTATCTGAAGTTGTGATAAAATTAACACTTGGTAAATGCTGCTTTAAGGCTAAAAAATTATAAATCTCTCCATTAAAACACAACACAAAATCATCTGTATAAAAAGGCTGATTGGAACGACTGTTCCCGTCAATTAAGGATAATCTTTGGTGAAAAAAATGTACATTAGAATTTTCCCATTGACCAGAAAAATCGGGACCTCTGTGCACTTGAAGATCATTCAAACCTTTTATCAAGATTTGTTTTTTGTTTTCAGGGAGATTTTTATTTAGAAAACCGGAAATTCCGCACATTTATATTCAACATTTGAAATACAAAAATAGTATAAAATTAGTTTCATACAACATAAAATCAATATTTTACATTCCTGTACGAATCGCTTCCACTGGATCAAGTTTAGAGGCTGAAATTGCTGGTAAAATTCCTGAAATTAAACCAATAATTATGGACAAACTTGAACCTAAAATAATATTTGAGGTACTTAATACAAATTCGAAATCTAATGCGCTCGTTAAAATCATGGCAATTATCCAAACTAATAAGATTCCAATTAATCCACCAAACATGGCTAATATTACTGCTTCGAATAAAAACTGAAACAATATAAATCGGTTTTTGGCACCTAAAGCTTTTTGAATACCAATTAAATTGGTGCGTTCTTTTACAGAAACGAACATAATATTTGCAATACCAAATCCACCTACTAAAAGCGAGAAAATACTAATTCCCCAACCGGCAATGTTCATTTGTCCCATAATATCATCAATAAAATCGGTAAATCCTGAAAGTATATTTACGAAAAAATTATTAATTTCACCCGCTCTTAATCCTCTAACATTTCTAACTTTATTGGTTAATTCCGCTTTAAATTCCTCAATATCAACCCCTTCTTTCGGCTTGACTAAAATAGCTGGCGTAAAAATAGCACTGTTATCACCATATAATTTTCTAACATTATTGACTGGTAAAAAAACAGCTACATCATTAGAATCTCCAAACGTGTTTTCTCCCATTTTTTTCAACACACCAATTACGGTGTAACGTTGACCATATAAACGAATTTGTTTTCCAATAGGTTCATTCCCTTTAAACAAACCTTCAGCAACTTCACTTCCAATAACTATAACAGCGGTTCCAGAATTGGATTCCGCTTCATTAAAAAGTCTTCCTTTTTCGACTTTAAAAGGTTCAATTTCGAAGAATTCATTAGTAGATGGCTTTACACGAATAGAATTCACCGTATTGTCATCATATTTTAAAGTTTGATTGCCTGTGAAAAAATTGAAGGATATCTTATCAATATCATCCATGTTTTTTTGCAAATATTGGAATTCTTCATAATTTACGTGCGGAAATTGGTCGCGTTTCCATTCTTCAACATCGGTTGGGCCAAAAGAATATTTAAACACATAAATCGTGTTTTTATCCATACCATCTAAACTGTCAACAATATTTTTCTTCAAAGAATCTACTGCAGCTAAAACCGCAATAATAGAGAAAATACCAACCGTTACGCCTAATAAAGACAAAAGGGTTCGTAATTTGTTATTTCTCAACGCATTCATTGCAAAAGCAAAACTTTCTTTCAGTAAACGTATGTATAGTATCATAAAATCAATATTCTGAATATATGTAGCACAAAGGCGAAAAATGTTACAATTTCAGGAATAGAATTTTGCAGTTTTATATTGCAATTTAGAAAATGAAAGTATTGCATTTTCTTATTCAAATACTTACTTTTGCACTTCAAAACAAACAACAACACAATGACTCACACAAAACAAATCAAATCAGCATTAATTTCTGTATTTGACAAAACCGGTTTAGAACCAATTATTAAAGCCCTTCACCAAAACAATGTAACGATTTATTCTACTGGAGGAACGCAAGATTTTATTAAAAATTTAAATGTTCCTGTTGTAGCTGTTGAAGATGTAACTTCTTTTCCTGAAATTTTAGGCGGAAGAGTAAAAACATTACATCCGAAAATTTTTGGTGGAATTTTAAACCGTCAAGATAATGAAAGTGATGTGGCTCAAATGGCAGAATTTGATATTCCACAAATTGATTTAGTTATTGTGGATTTATATCCGTTTGAAAAAACAGTGGCTTCTGGAGCAAGTGAAGGTGATATTATTGAAAAAATTGATATTGGTGGAATTTCGTTAATTCGTGCAGCAGCAAAAAACTTCAAAGACACAACAATTGTAGCTTCAGTTAATGAGTATGCTACTTTCTTAGGTTTTTATAATGAGAATAATGGTTCAACTTCAATTGAACAAAGAAAACTATTGGCTACAAAAGCTTTTCACACTTCATCAAATTACGATACCGCTATTTTTAATTACTTCAACACTGAAGATACGTATTTAAAAATCAGTCAAGAAAAAGGACAAATTTTACGTTACGGAGAAAATCCACATCAAAAAGGATTTTTCTTTGGTGATTTTGACAAAATGTTTACAAAGCTACACGGTAAAGAATTGTCATACAACAATTTATTAGATGTAGATGCTGGAGTGAATTTAATGAATGAGTTCAAACACAATGAACCAACATTCGCTATTTTAAAACACAATAATGCTTGTGGTTTAGCAACTAGATCAACAATGAAAGAAGCGTATTTAGACGCGTTAGCTGGTGATCCAACTTCTGCTTTTGGTGGTGTTTTAATTGCAAACGGAAATATTGATTTAGCTACAGCGGAAGAAATTAATAAATTATTTTGCGAAGTAGTAATTGCTCCTTCATACGACCAAGATGCTATTGATATTTTAGAAGAAAAAAAGAATAGAATTATTTTAGTAATTAACGATGTAGAATTACCTGCTAAAAATGTTCGTACATGTTTGAACGGAATATTAGTTCAAGATAAAGATAATATTACCGATTCAAAAGAAATATTAAAAACAGCAACATTAACATCTCCAACGGAAGAAGAAATTGAAGATTTACTTTTCGCTTCAAAAATTTGTAAACACACCAAATCAAACACCATTGTTTTTGCAAAAAATCGTCAGTTAATCTCCTCAGGAACAGGACAAACTTCTCGAGTTGACGCCTTAAACCAAGCCATTAAAAAAGCAAAATTTTTTGAATTTGATTTGACTGGCGCTGTAATGGCAAGTGATGCGTTTTTCCCATTCCCAGACTGTGTAGAAATCGCTAACAAAGCAGGAATTACAGCAAT
>JAULXA010000052.1:354-1712 GCA_032118875.1 Flavobacterium sp. | reverse complement strand
ATTGTATCGTTCTCATGAAATTAATTTCTTTTGAATTATGATTGGCAAAAGTAAGAAAAATATAATTATTCTAATTCGTTATTAAAAAAAATGGCAACACTTTCTACTAAAACGTTTTAGCGTTAAAAATATTCAATCAAAACACAAAACACAACTCTGCAATTAAACTATTCCTAAAAAAAAGCTAATTTATCTAAGAAAAACATATTTATTATGCGTGCATAGTTTTTATTTAGAAATTATTTTGTATTTTTGGGACAGAAAATATTCACTAACAAAATACATAAAAATGAAAATATTAGTTTGCATCAGTCACGTACCTGATACTACTTCAAAGATTAATTTTGTCAATGGTGACAGTGAGTTTGACACTAACGGTGTTCAATTTGTAATTAATCCTAATGATGAATTTGGTTTAACAAGAGCCATTTGGTTTAAAGAGCAACAAGGAGCAAATGTTACCGTTGTAAATGTTGGTGGAGCTGACGCTGAAGCAACTTTAAGAAAAGCATTAGCAATTGGAGCAGACGAAGCAATTCGTATTAATGCAAACCCAACAGACGGAATGTTTGTTGCAAAACAATTAGCTGAAGTTGTTAAAAACGGAGGTTATGATTTAGTAATTGCTGGAAAAGAATCGTTAGACTATAATGGTGGAATGGTTCCAGGAATGGTTGCTGGATTATTAGGTTTCAATTTCGTAAACGCTTGTGTTGGTATCGACGTAAATGGAAACGAAGCAAAAGTAACTAGAGAAATTGACGGTGGAAAAGAAACTATTTCTGCAGGTTTACCATTAATTATTGGTGGTCAAAAAGGTTTAGTAGAAGAAAAAGATTTACGTATTCCAAACATGAGAGGAATCATGATGGCAAGAACTAAAGCTTTAACTTTAGTAGAACCAACAGGAGACGCAACTGCAACTAAAGCTGTTAAATTTGAAAAACCAGCTGCTAAATCAGCAGTTAAATTAGTAAATGCTGACAACTTAGATGAGTTAATTAACTTATTACATAACGAAGCGAAAGTTATCTAATTTCAAACCTAAAAATTAAAGAATCATGTCGATATTAATATATGCTGAATCAGCAGAAGGAAAAATTAAAAAAGTAGCATTCGAATTAGCTTCTTACGCAAAAAAAGTAGCTGCTTCAATGGGAACAACAGTTACTGCTGTAACTATTAACAACTCTGACAACAGTGCTTTAGCGGCTTACGGAGTAGACAAAGTATTAAACGTTTCTAACGATAAATTAAACAACTTTAGCGCAAAAGCGTATGCTGATGTAATTGCTCAAGCGGCTAAAAAAGAAGGAACTCAAATTGTATTAGTTTCTTCAACAACAGATAGTTTATAT
>JAULXA010000052.1:0-336 GCA_032118875.1 Flavobacterium sp. | reverse complement strand
AAAAGAACTGCTTTCTCAAACAAAGCGTTCAATATTACTGAAATTTCAACTCCAGTAAAAGTATTAGGAATTGCTAAAAACTCTTTCGGATTAGTAGAAAATGCTGCTGCAATGACTGAAGAAAGCTTCGCACCATCATTAAACGATGCTGATTTCGGAATCAAAGTTGAAAACGTAGAAAAAGTAACTGGAAAAGTAACTATCGCTGATGCTGAAATCGTAGTTTCTGCAGGTCGCGGAATGAAAGGTCCAGAAAACTGGGGAATGATTGAAGAATTAGCTTCTGTTTTAGGTGCAGCAACTGCATGTTCTAAACCAGTTTCTGATATCGGATGG